>CAZAIW010000185.1:0-4510 GCA_964485285.1 uncultured Burkholderiaceae bacterium
AAGGATGCTGATTATTATCTGAAAGTTAAGTTTCGGTTCGACCAAGATAAAGCCAAACAAAAATCAATGAAGACGAACCAAAAAAGCTCTCTATTGACAGATAATCTATCAAAAGAGAGCTGAAATTATGAACCATGGTGGGGCATAATACTTCGTTAGAAGTTTTTACCTATTGTTTTATACTTCAGATTCTTCCTTTAAGTACTATTAGTACCTATAAAGATAAGCTTTCCGTCAAACACTTTCGAGTCTTTGAAATTTTTGATTTCATAGTTTCTGAAAATGGTGAAGAAATAATGTAGGAGTGAGTATAGAACATAATAATTATCCATTTTTATTAGTTGATTTTAGAAAAATGGATACGTCAAAATCTTATTTGAACATCATTCTCCTCGTTTGCCCATCACCAAACCCTTCTATCATTTTTTATATCTAATAAGACTATGTTACCTGGATGGGAATGTTTATTTATTATTCATGCGGATATAATAGGAAATGATTTATCAAAATCGGTTAATGTTCCTATGTTCCAATCAAATCTTGAGCCATGATGAGAAACTTGAAAAATTCAAATATCTCTTTTATCAATCTTTTCTACTTTTAAGAATTGAAGAAATGTTTCCCATGATCACTTTTGTCGAAATGGAAAATCTCAAGTAAGAATTTGAACTTTTGGAAGGATAAAATGAGGATTTATATCATCATATTTACAATATCAAACTAAGGCTTTAGAAGGATAATGAGCAAGAATAATAGATTCATCATTATGATTTGGAAAAAATTTTTTATATGCATCCTGCAAGGATTTAAGTTTATCTCATGATGGTAATGATACTTGTTTAAGTATTTCATCCAGAATTTCTTGCATACTTCATCATTTAGGAATACTAGGAAATAATTTTTTCAGCTCAATTATTAGATTATCTTTCATGGTCTTTTCAATTATTTTTTGATGGAAATGAAAATTCCAATAAAAATCGGGGCAAATAGATCAGAGTGATTCATTTAAATAATTTTGAAGTTCAATGGTAGTTTTTATATTTTTTCACTTACTATGAGTGTTTCACTCTGTGAGATCCTGATCATTTTTTTCATTTCTATTATCATTAATAAATTCATTACGAATATAAATAATATTCACATCTCTACCAAAATATTCTTGCGGATCACTTAAGAATCTTATATAGTCACTTTGACTAATATTTTTGTTTACAACTTTTCTTTTAGAATGTACTTTGAGTACGTATTCAATACTTAATCAAAGAAGTATTTCTTCTGAAAGAAATGGTAATATGATATTCGTAATTTTATGTGATTTAATAAGTATTGGAATACCATTAAAATGATCCTCATGAAGATGAGAAAGTATCAAAAAATCTACTTCTTTTTTATAATTGAAAGCCTTATAACTAGCTATTGCACTCTCCAAAACTGAAATATTTGAATCAGTTCCGCAATCGTAGATGAAATGCCAATCTCAGATTTTTCCAGAGTAAAAAAGACCTTGTCATACAGGATGAAAATTGAATTTAATAGTTTTTCAATAAAAAGGAAACATATTTAAATACATATATTATTAAAATTAATTCCATTATATATTTTCTTTACCTTTTACAATGAAATAACTCCAATTTCTTGGAGTTATCTTAGCTTTATATTGAGTAATTTTATTGATTTCAAATGCAAAGAGTGGCAAATTTTTGATTCAAAAACAATATCATGATATGATAAAGTTATGGAAAAAATGATTACATTTTGATTACATACCAAAAGTGGATTACTAATATCTGTTCATGAGGCAAGAAATGGACTTGATTGTAATTGTGTGTGCTCAAAATGTTGAGTTAAATTAGTTAAGAAATGACATTGAGAGTCAAGAGTTCAATGAAAAAGAAGAGCTCATTTTGCTCATTACACTGAAATAGAATGCGAATGAGCGTATGAGAGCACTATACACAAGTTGGCAAAGCAGATAATAAGTAAAGATAAGGAAATATTTCTACCAAGCTACACAGGCAATGAATGATCTTTTTGAAAAGGGTCTTTATCAGCAAAAAGAGTTATTTTTACGAAATGAGTACGCATAGAGGAAAATCAATCACTCCTAGATAGAAGACCTGATGCAATCTGAGTCTTGGAAGATGGAACTGAAATATGGATAGAATTTGCCTATTCTCACTTTATTTCTTGAGAAAAATTAAGAATTATAATTCAAAACTGAATTGAGTGTATTGAAGTTGATCTTCGATGAATAGCGATGGATGAATTAAGGAGTTTTTTAATTGAACAATATTCTTGAAGAAAATGGATTAATCATCCATCTGGAGAAGTAGATCTACAAAGAACTATGTCAGAACAAGCAAATGAACAGAATGAATTAAGAAAAATGTATGAGCTAGAAAGAAGTAAGAAAATATTAATCCAGAAATATATAAATAAAGGTTACGAAGTATCTGAAGATATCTATAAGGCTATGTGAGAACGCTATAAGGAGAGAAGTTCTCAATTTGAGAAAGAATGACGACCTCCCCCACTATCTATGAAGCCTTGGGATAATAAACCATATAATTGTCCAAGAAAAGATAAGACATATGCTGTTTGATGTAAAAATTGTGAATTTAATATAGCTATATATAGAGACCATAAGGGTTATTCTGAAATAATGTGTGCTTATTGAGCTAAAAAAATAGCTTCCAAATAATTAGAGCTATAGTGACTAATTGAATAATTAAAAAGAAGCAGATCTTGTTTTGGATCTGCTTCTTTTTAATAAATTACTTATCTCTTTGTCTCCTCTTATTTCAAACTCAAGGTAAGTAAAAGGATTATTCGATATTTTATAGCCAAATGAGGTTACTACCTCATTATAGGCTTTTACCTGTCATATATCATTTCAATCATAGTCTGGACGATTACGAGGATGAATATTACCATCCTTAACTTGGTTAATTCCACTATTTCAATCTCTTTCTCCCAAAGTATCGATATCATCTCATCATCAATAACCATTTTCATCTCAGCCTCAATTATCTTCGAAACGAAAGAAAACAATAAGCCTACCATTTTCATAAACAACTATCTTTTCCACGAATTCTTGAATTAGTTCAATCTTAGATTGTTCATCTATATTCTTAAATTTATGTTTGTAGTTTTGGATAATTTTCTTGAGATTATCTTTATTTTCATCAATTTGTTTGAGTCTTGCCAAATGAGCATTAAGTTCAACTTTCCTATTATTAAGAGATCCCAGTTCCCTTTCCATTGTCTGGATAGCATCTTGTTTTAATTCTTTTTCAATATCAATATCAGTAAGGTACATATCTTTATAAAGATTCCTGAGTCCATTTGAGTATTTTTCAATCTTTTTAAGAATACCTTCAAATTCTCATTTATATCAATCAAGGATATCATTCTGATTCTTTGAATTATAATATGACTCAAGTATATTTTTAGGATTCCTAAATACTAATTCGATTTTATTCCAGATATTATCCAAAAGATATTTCTCAGTTACCTGTTTATTGTAGCATCTTCGTTCTTGGGGATTTTTACCTGAAGCATATCATCAACATCTATAGATCATACTTCACTTACTTGTCTTTGTTGCCACGTAACCTCTTCAGCAAACATCACATCTCACAAGTCCAGCAAATATATGAGGTTTCTTATTATTCTTAGTCATCTTATTCTTTTTCAGTAACTCTTGTGCCTTTAGATAAGTTATATCATCGATGATTTTTGGACAATTAAGCTCAAGCCACTCATTTTTTGGTTTTTTACTCCAAATATCTTTTCCTGATTTCTTATCGAATTTCTTTGTATGCTTTCCATAGTAATAATTCCCTATATACATTTCATCTTCTACGATTTTCCCGAGACTTCCAACGTACCAAAAATTTGTCATCTTTCTTCGATCAGTTTTTGTATCTTTATAGAGTAAATCAAATTTTGTTCGTACTCAATCACTATTAAGAATATTCGATATCTCTCAAAAACTTTTACCCTCATCAACAAAGAGTCGAAATATTCTCCTCACTGTATTAGCTTCTTCTTCATTGATAATCAACTTATTCCCTCTTCCATCATGTTCAAGGGAATACCCTAACTTAGCATATCATCCTCAAACATAATATCACATCTTCGCTTTTTGAATCTTTCCAGAAATAGTACGATCTCGAATAAGATCTCGCTCCATTTCTCAAATAACACCAAGCATAGAAAGCATCATCTTTCCTGATGTATCTTCTATATTAAATCATTGATCTACTGCCTTAAATCATACGCCATTATGCACTAATTCATCAACATGTTGAAGTAAGTAGAGATTTTTTCGGAAAAAACGATCTACTTTCTTTACAAGGACAAGATCAAATTCACGATTTCAGGCATCAAACATAAGCTTCTGAAGTGCAGGACGATTCATTGATGCACCAGAGAATCATCGATCAATATAGATATGCCGATTTTCATTGATAATATAGTTACTATTACCGTTCACATATTCTATAAG
>CAZAIW010000186.1:0-4491 GCA_964485285.1 uncultured Burkholderiaceae bacterium
TTTGAAGTAGCTCTCGGGGATGATGCGCATGCCTTTGACGTAGGCAGGGGCTGGCCTAGGCTTGGCTAGGTCGCTGGGTTTGCCTGATGTGCCCTCTAGGCTGCTGGTTTTTTGATGGCAGTAGCTGCAAACATTTGGGGACTGACCCCTCATTTCGCGCAGCGTAAATGGGGGTCTGTCCCCAATTGGCTTGCAGCGGCATGGGCAAGCCCTGTTTTTAAACGTTCTCTTGCCTGCAAGCCAAGCACGGCAAGGCTTGTGGGCACGATTGCCCGCAAAGTCAAGCAGGATAAGGCTTGCAGGATGGATGGTGTTTCCCCGTGTGACTAAACCTAACTATTAGCGCTTAAACCACCACATCACGGCAGCACCGATGACGAATGCGATCAGCGCAAAGATGCCCGAATTTTTTCGATGCTCTTTATCTTTTTTTGCTTGCTGGTTATTCGCTTGCTGAGACGCTTGCTCTAATGCAGCGCTCATTGCCTTATCACGTGTCTGTTGATCTGTTTGATTTTTTACTTTTAATTGTTCTATGGCTTTTGCCTTCTGGTCTAACTTGTCTCGGAGTTGCAATGCTTCGTTTTGATGTTCGTGGCGCAGGCTCTCTAACCTCGTATTGAGTGCTGCTTGATAATTTTTAACCAGCTCCGCAATATGCACCCCAGCCTGTGCCGGCGTATTGGCACTGTGGTCGCAAACCAAATCAGCCAGCGTCCTATGCTGGCTATGCCCTAAACCAAGCACACGATAGCCCTTGAAACTTGTGAGCGCTTGCAGTACAGAAGTATCGTCAAAGCAGTCAAATTGATTAGCCTGACCACCGCCACGCAACACGACCACCACGTTACCTGTGGCTTTGGTAATAGCGTCGCTAATTTCGTGAGCTTCCACCATATTGGGTTTCAAGATTTCTTTGATGCGTACAGTATTTGGCAGCACGTCATTCAGTTTTTTGATTTCGCTTTCAAAGTCTGGTAACACTTGGGATTGTTGTGACGCAATGATGGTTAGTGCCACTTGTGTTTGATACGGAAAATCAGCCTTCTTAAATGCCAGCCGTTTGAGAAACTCCATATCGGCTCTGTCTTTTTGTTTACGCTTGATTTCATCAGGCGAGTCAGCGGCATATATGTCCGAGACTTGCACAAAAATTTTGACCTTCCAGCCTGTGTAGTTACTGTGTTTTGCAGTAACTTTACCAACCACCGTCACATAGTCGTTGCTACGCAACTGGTTCTTGTTAATTAGATGTTTAGGGATGTCGATGTTAATTTCATTGCTGGCATCGCGTAGTACAACATCGAAGTAGGTGAAAGTCTTGTCACCCAGATTCGCCATTGCACCTAATACACCTGAAACACAAACCAAATCATCACCATCTTCGGCAAAGTGTTGATACACGGCGGAGGTTAATTTACCATCTATGCGCTGTATTAGTGATGCGATGCTGTATTGCTTTGGCATAAGTTCATCTCGTGAGGTTTGCATTTAAAAAGAATTTTTAATTCGGTTTTGCAAAATCAAACAACCGCTCCATGAGCGCTCATGTGCCAATGGCTTGTCGCGGTTTTTGATTTTGCGCTGGATGTTTGAAACTCGTTCATGCGCTGCAAACCCAAGCACCGTAAAGGTTGTAGCAATGTGCACTGTTCATTTCATCTAGCCATATGGCGATATTCCTGCCTTACTGCGGCGGCCCTTCCTTGAGCCACTTCACCACATGCGGCGGCGGGGTTTCAACACCCAGCCAGTGCGAGTAAGGCTCCAAGTCCAGCACCTGCGGCCTTGGCGCTACGGGCAGCGGCAGACGCATATCGCCTTTGATCAACGTTGCGGTAAATGTCTTTAAGTCATCACTCACGTTAACGTCCAGCGTTGCCATGTCGGCCTCGCTGGGCAAGTCCATATTCTTCTCTAAAGTACGACCCGGAAACATCTTCTCCAGAGCTGCCCATACCGGCTCTAAGTAGGGTTCGGTGCTCACGCGGAAGTGCGTAAAAAACTCAATGTAAACGCTGTGGCGTTTACCGTCTTTGTCGTTAAAAAACAATTGCGCCTCGCGCGGTGCGCCGCGCAGCCGTGGCAACTGTTGCTTAGCAGCTAGCTCATAAGGCCATACGGTTGATCGTTCTGTGTTGCCAAGGCGGTCGTTGTACTCCACCAGTTTGGCGTTGCCGCTCATGCTGTAACGCCACGGGTACATGATGCGCTGGCGGCGCATGTAGTAGTTGGCATTGGGTCTTAAGCCCGATGTGATTTTGGCAACCGTCTCGGGTTTTAAGCTCTTCGATAGATAGTCCAGCCGTGGCGTATGAATCTTGAATGTCGGATTCCTCGCGTTGTAGGCTGCTACGGTAATGTCGCTGCGCAGCGTGGCACGGTAACTGGCTAGTTCAACTTGTTCCCGTCCGTATGCCTCACCAACCCACACCATGATGTTCCCTTGCGGTGCAACACCAATAACCAAGGCGTTGTAACGCGCTGCAATGTGCTCTTTGCCTCGGTAGTCAAGGTTCAAAGACTTTTGTTTAAACAGCTCGTATATCCGCCGTTGGTCAAGCTCCGCATCTAGCACGTAAAACTGATCTTCAATGTAATCGTAATAACTCATGTGTAAGGTTTTAGGTAAGGTGGTGGTGCGCTCCTCGCCGCCAATGCCCGGCCCACCCACACCCCACATGCCACCTGAACCGTAAAACTCACGCACAACCTTGCCCTGCGCATCTTTAAACCAGTTCTCGGGTAGCAAGGTATGAATATCAACATCGCCCATATCGACGTTGTAGTTGCTCACGTTGGTTGACCATGTAAAGGTTTCGGTTTGGATGGTGGACATGGGGACTTCTTTCTTGAGTGTTGAAGAGGTGGGGCTAGCAGGTGCCTGTTGCGCCCAGCCTGTGCCAGCAGCGAACGCGCTAAAGACAAGGCCTAGCGCCATGCGGTGCGCTGCTGCGAACCAAGCAAGGTGGCGCGGCTGTGTCATGGTTATCCTGCAATAAATTTGCGCATAGGGCGACCGTTCGGGCCTCTACGTGCCCCCAGCCCAATTGCGGATTCATTAAACGACACATGGAACAGCTTGTGCCGAATCGCCTTGGCTTTGTCCGGCATCTCTTTGTTTAAATCCCAGCGCGTATTTTTTTTGTCTTTGGCAAACGCCCGCAGCTTGGTTTGCAGTTCAATCACATCCGGGTCAATCGCCGCTTCTGGGTCAGCAAAAACGGTCTCGCCTAAGTGCGCATTAGCCGCATCGACCATGATGCTGTGCCCGACTTTGCTGTACTCGCCCAACACCATTCGGCGGTGTGCAGGACTACCTTGATAAATGCAATCTTGTTCGGTATACCAACCTTGTTCGTGCACAAATTGTCTCAATCGATCATCGGAAAAATAACGCTGCTCCTCCTCTGTCACGTTATAGCTACCACCCACATCCGAGTGCGCCCCCGGTATCACAATCTCGTGCCCAATTTCGCCTGCGCTGGCGATGGTGGTCACGGAGAAGTTTTCTCGGTACTCGTCCCCAGCAATGAGGTGAAACACTTTTTGCGCATAGTTTGCCCCAAAGTTCAAATGCAACTCCTCCACGTCATTATCAAAATCAAGATCGAAGATCGTGCCTGGGGCATACGACGAGACCGTATCAAACAGTCCGACAAAGTTAATGCGCAATTGCATCTTGTCCCAGCCACTGGGGTACAACTGTTTGCTCTTGTCATTAACCAAATGCACAAAATGCCGCGCCGTGGCTGCGCCTCGGCTAAAGCCATAAACGTTAACGTTCAGCAGCGCGGGGAGTTTGCTACCTCGATTCACACGAAGCACTTTGTCTAACTCGGCAAAAGCCGAACGTGCCCGCACATCGATACCGGTTTCGCCTTTACCAAAGGCGTACCCTTTTTGATTGTCTTTTTGGAGACGGGTCGTGCCAATGCCGTCAATATAGACGGGGTTTTGAATTTTTTTCTTTTGAATGCCATCCCACATCAAAGCCACGCTAGTGGCTGCGTTGACATAACTTTCCTCTCCCTTCAGACCCTTGCCCTGCTGCCCCGCTTTGGTATTAAAGATGTTGTTTTTTGTGCCATCAAAAATGATGTGGGCTTTGGCAATATCCACGGTTGACTCGTGTACCGAGTCAGGCTTGTCGTTAGTCGTGAAGTTGTCGTGGTTGCTCAGTCCGTATTCTTTTGGGTCTGCCATGCTACTGTCTCGCGTGAAGGGTTAATGAAAGTCGGCAAACACTTTGCCTTTGGTGGGTTTTTCTCCCGTGCCAAAGCGCTGTGTTTTGCCATCCTTGTCGGTTATGCCGCGCACCACACGACCATTGGCTAGCTCAATTCGATAGGGGAAGTTGGCAACAGGAACGCCTTGCTTGTCTCTTAGAACCAGCATCTCATTGACGGGGTCAGGAAAAGTCACTTCACCCACCCCCATCGACTTCGGCCCCTCCATCGCAGCGGTGGGCACGTGCTCGGTATAAGTGCC
>CAZAIW010000187.1:0-4476 GCA_964485285.1 uncultured Burkholderiaceae bacterium
TCTATGTTGCTGTTTTACGATATCGGCTTGATATGTCGCAATTGCCTAAACCTTTGCAAATAGGTTTATTAGGCCAAGGTGATTGGAGTATTTCTGCAAGCATTCGGCATCGCTTTCAGTTGCTGGAAGAGAGTGCGCCATGATGATAACGGCGAATGCTGTAACGACGCGTCACGTTTTTCGTGCGGGGTTGGTGCTTATGCTCATAACGTCATTGGCGCTTATTTATTTACTCATACGTGCCGTGGATCATCGTACGCTGAGTGATCAAAATTTGGGTTATCTTTTGATCTTTAATGGTGCGATGGCTGTTGCCTTGCTTGCGGCAATTGTTGCCATGGTATGGCGCTTGCGTCAACGTTTGCGTGAAAGGCGATTCGGCACCAAGTTACTCATTAAGTTGGCGGCTATTTTTGCGCTTGTGGGGGTTTTGCCGGGGATGCTTATCTACAGTGTTTCCTATCAATTTGTTTCGCGTTCGATTGAGTCATGGTTTGATGTGCATGTTGAAGGTGCGTTGGAGGCGGGGCTTAATCTTGGTCGTTCGACTTTGGATCGAATGTCCATAGATTTAACAAACAAAGTCCGGGAGGGGGCACAAAATTTTTTACTCGATGCGCATCAAACTGCTGGGATAAAACTTGATAAGTTGCGAGAACAAGTTGGTGCCGACGATGCGCAGTTGTGGAATCACGCGGGCGTGTTGGTCGCTAGTAGTGGCGAGTCACGATTTCAGTTAGCGCCAGAAAAGCCGACTTCCCAGCAAATGCGGAGTTTAAAGACGCAGCGAAATGTCAGTGTATTTGAGGGGCTTGATGGTGGCAGTAGCATTGCACGTTTGCGTGTTATGGTGGCTGTCACTGCTCCTGGATTGGGATTGATGACTGAACCTTTGTATTTGGTTGTCAGTGAACGATTACCCGCTGAGTTGGTTGCGAACGCATTAGCTGTTCAAACGGCGCACACAGAGTATCAAGAGCGGGCGTTGTCTCGATTAGGGTTGCAAAAGATGTACATTGGAACTCTTACGCTCAGCCTGTTCCTAGCTGTACTTGGGGCTTTTATTTTGGCAGTAGTTTTAGGTAATCAATTGGTTAGACCTTTATTGGTATTGGCGCATGGTGTTGAGCGTGTGAGTGCAGGAGATTTGAGTCCGCAACTTGTTTTGTCAGATGATGATGAGTTGGCTGGATTGACCCGTTCTTTTGCCAGTATGACCGCTCAGTTAGCAGATGCGCGTATTACCGAACAAAAAGCTGAGCGTGTAAAGGCGTGGAATGAAGTGGCTCAGCGTGTGGCTCATGAAATTAAAAATCCTTTGACTCCTATTCAGCTCTCTGCTGAGCGCCTTGCTAAAAAGCTTGGTGATCGGTTGCAAGGAGCTGATTTAACGCTGTTGGAAAAGTCGGTGAAAACGATTGTTGACCAAGTGGAGGCGATGAAGCGCTTGGTGAATGAGTTCCGTGATTACGCAAGATTGCCTAGTGCACGTTTGCAGCCAGTATCTCTGCCAACCATTATTCAAGATACCTTATCACTTTATGAAAATGATGTACAACAAGGCTTTATTACGGTTTTGGGTGATTTGGTGCCACCCCTGATACAGGGTGATGCTGAGCAGTTGCGTCAAGTCGTCCATAACTTACTACAAAATGCATTGGATGCCGCGCGCTCAAATCCTGAACTCAAGCAGGGGGATGAAAAAGTTGTTATGAGACTTGCGCTTGATGCCATTCATCAAACTGTTTGTTTGGATATTGAGGATAACGGCTTGGGGTTTCCTGCTCAAATCTTGACGAGGGCTTTTGAGCCTTACAACACAACCAAACCCAAAGGAACTGGATTAGGCCTTGCAGTCGTGCAAAAGATTGTGCAAGAGCATCAGGGGGAAATTACCCTATCCAATAAAGGCCCTCATGAGGGTGGAGGGGCGAGGGTTCGTTTGTTGTTTCCGGTAATGATGAGGAGTGTTGGCGCATAGCCAAGCAGAAACTATGGCGCATATATTAGTAGTCGATGATGAGCACGGCATACGTGATTTGTTGTTTGAAATTTTGAATGATGAGGGGCACCTTGTAGAGCTGGCAGAAAACGCCGAGCAGGCTCGGGCTGCGCGAATGCGTGCGCGACCGGATCTTGTTTTACTTGACATTTGGATGCCGGATACGGATGGCGTGAGTTTGCTAAAAGAGTGGGCTGGTTCAGGTCAATTAACTATGCCTGTCGTGATGATGAGTGGGCATGCCACGATTGAAACCGCGGTTGCAGCGACTAAGCTGGGTGCATTGTCTTTTCTGGAAAAGCCGATCACACTGCAAAAACTCATGCAAGCCGTGGACGCTGGACTAAAAAAATCAAGTGTCAAAAATGCTGCATCTGATTCAAGCTTAAAATTTGATAGTCAATCTGGAGCCTTAGGTACCACCGGTCAAACGGATTCCAACGATCGAAGTGAGGAATTGCTAGCCGCTTCACTTGGTGGTTTACCTGTGCCATCATCGCGCAGCGCTAGTTGCGTTTTGAGGCTCGATCAACCGCTACGGGATGCCAAAGAGCAGTTTGATATTGCCTACTTCACTTACCACTTGGAAGTCGAGAGCGGCTCGGTTGCGCGCGTTGCAGAAAAAACAGGGTTAGAGCGAACACATCTTTATCGCAAACTTAAGCAATTGGGAATTGATGCGGTTCGCACGAAAACCACGAGTGAATAATTAGGCTATAATCCCACCTTTAACGGTCAAGTCCAACCCCATTTAGAGTTCCATTATGGCAGTTCAGCAAAATAAAAAATCTCCTTCAAAGCGTGGCATGCATCGCTCGCACAATGCATTAGAAACCCCTGGAACAGCAATTGAGCCAACGACAGGCGAGGTGCATTTGCGTCATCACATCAGCCCAACGGGCTTTTACCGTGGTCGCAAAGTGGTAAAAACTAAAAACGACGCTTGATTTTATTTGAGCTTTAAAAAACCCAGTTTCAGATGCCCTCTGACTGGGTTTTGTGCTTTCTAATCCTCCTTTTTATGGCAACTACGACAATCAGCGTTGATGTAATGGGCGGCGATTTAGGCTCACGCATCACGCTACCCGCATGCGCGGATTTTTTGCAATCGCATCCAAAGGCGTATTTGATTTTGGTGGGAACAGAGCAAGCGCTGAGTGATTTTTCGCATGAGCGTGCAAGCAAGGTCATTGCACGCGATGTCATCACAATGGATGACTCATTAGAGGTTGCGATGCGAAAAAAGCGCGACTCATCAATGCGCGTTGCCGTGGAGCAAGTTAAGTCTGGTGCGGCTCAAGTTGCTGTGTCCGCCGGTAACACGGGGGCGTTGATGGCCATATCACGGTATGTGCTTAAAACCCTTGATGGCATCGAGCGCCCAGCCATCGCGGCACAGTTGCCTAATAGCGCGGGTGGTAGCACGACAATGCTTGATTTGGGGGCTAATGTTGACAGTTCTCCAGAGCATTTGTTGCAATTTGCATTTTTGGCGACAGCGCTTGATAACGTACTCAAAGGGAAGCCTCGTCCGGTTGTCGGCTTATTAAACATCGGCGAGGAAGTGATCAAGGGCGGAGAGGTCATAAAAGCTGCGGGTGAACTGTTAAGAGCAGCGCATGCGCGTGGACACATCGAGTTTTATGGCAATGTTGAGGGCAACGACATTTTTAAGGGAACGACTGACATTGTGGTTTCTGACGGATTTATTGGAAATGTTGCGCTCAAGGCCAGTGAAGGTGTTGCCAACATGATTGCTGAATTTTTAAGGGCAGAGTTTTCGCGAAATATGCTTACAAAAATAGCGGCCCTTGCTGCTTATCCGGTACTAAAAGCGATAGGTCGGCGAGTAGATCATCGGCGCTACAACGGTGCGGCGCTGTTAGGGTTGCGTGGTTTGGTGTTTAAAAGTCATGGTTCGGCCGATCAAATAGCGTATGGTTTTGCGCTAGAGCGTGCTTACGATGCGGCGCGAATGGGGCTATTGTTAAGTGTCCAAAACAGCATTGCCAAAATTTAACCCGCATCACATTTTGAATTGGAGTGATTAAATGCTTTATTCGCGCATCGTGTCCACTGGCAGTTACTTACCACCGCATCGATTAACGAATGCCGAACTGGTTGCTGAGTTGGCTGCAAAAGGCGTGGAGACATCCGATGATTGGATTGTTGAACGGACGGGAATTCGTGCGCGTCATTTTGCTGATGCAAACGTTGCGAGTAGTGATTTGGCATATCAAGCGTCGTTACGGGCTTTGGCAAGTGGTGGGTTGCAGGCTAACGAAATTGATCTCATTATCGTCGCCACATCAACGCCTGATATGGTGTTTCCGTCTTCGGCCGCTATTTTGCAAAGCAAGCTAGGGATCACTAATGGATGCCCGGTTTTTGATGTTCAAGCTGTATGCAGTGGTTTTGTGTATGCGCTCACTGTGGCTGATTCCCTTATCAAAACAGGACTAGCGAAAAAGGCG
>CAZAIW010000188.1:0-4472 GCA_964485285.1 uncultured Burkholderiaceae bacterium
TGGACTTCAACCAGCACAGCCATATCAAGGCTCATGGCGATGGCTTCAAACTCGCGCATTTGCGCGTCGTCTAGGCACGCTGCAATGAGCAAGATGCAGTCTGCCCCCATCACGCGCGACTCGTAAATTTGGTAAGCATCAACCATAAAGACTTTGCGTAGCACGGGCAGATGTACCGATGCCCTGGCTTGTTTGAGGTAATCAACCGAGCCTTGGAAAAACTCGCGATCGGTCAGCACCGACAAACACGCCGCACCATGCTCGGCGTAGCTTTGCGCGATGTCGGCAGGAATGAAGTCTTCGCGGATCACACCTTTAGATGGGCTGGCTTTTTTGATTTCGGCGATCACGGCGGCATGTCCCTTGGCCATCTTGATGCGCATCGCGCCGACAAAGTCGCGGGTGAGCACGCGGCTCTCCGCGTCGGTGCGCATGGCCGCGAGCGACTTGCGCTTTTGCGCCGATGCGACTTCTTGATGTTTGACGGCGGTGATTTTTTGAAGGATGTCAGTCATGGTGTTGGTGTTTGCTGGGTTGATGCTGCGGATGCGTTTGATGGAACTTGTCGTAGTTGATATGAATCACGCCATCGTCCGGTTTGGTCTCGGTGAGGTCTTCAAATTGATGCCCCCTAAGAATGTGTTTGTAGTTATAGCTTTTGCGCATTTGTATCTCTTGCGCGATGCTTTCGTCAAAACCAACGATGCGGATCAGAAAAATTAAATCCTTGGCTGCCATGTCGGCCTCGGACATTCCGTAGATAGGACTGCTAGGGGTCACGGTGTGCATGAGCGTCCACGTTAAAAAGAACATGGGCTGGTCGCTGCGCACCAAGTCTAGGTCGTAAATGCGGCGGATTTTCTTGCCCTCCAGCGTGACCTCGCGGATGAGTACATGCATTTTGGCAGTGGCATTGGCAATTTGATTTTGCCGCGCATTGGCGGCGCGTAGCATGAGGGTGGGTTTGCCATTGAAGTCGCTCAGCAGCAAAGCATCAGAAAACAAAATACGCGGCCTCGGTTTTGAAAACCGAGCGAAGACCAGCCCCGTTAAAACGGCCACGCTGGCTGTTCCAGTAAACATTTCAATGGTGGCAACGGTGTGGCAGTAGATGCTGACGGGATGCATATCACCATAGCCCACGGTGGCGAGTGTCTCCACGCTAAAGAAAAACGCACCCAAAAAATTGGCAGGTGCCAAATTGGCGATGCCGCTGGGGTCTACCAAGTACAGCAGCGCAAAAATGACATTGAGCAAAATAAACGCCAGCGCCGCTGAGGCAAAAAACGCAGGCCAAGACGCTGTGAGACACAGGTGGTAGAAGTCTTGCCACAGATCATCTTCGTAGCCGTGCGAGGTCACGCGGCGGCCTTCAATGGTGTGGTGGCGGGTCTTGGATTGTTTGCGCGTCATGGCTAGCCAGCGTTTTGTGTCCACGCGAGTAGTGCGCCAAGTTTGCGCATCGCAGCGCCGCTTTCAATCGCGCTACGTGCTTTGGCAATGCCTGCCTCGATGCTGCCTGCCACATTGGCGGCGTAAAGCGCCACGCCGGCATTGAGCATCACAATATCCGTTGCTGCTTTAGCCGCTGGCTCGCAGGCCTTGTCCGCCTTGGTCTGCAAGCCTTTGCCTTCCAGAACGTCCAAGATAAGCGCCTTAGAGGCCTGCGGCGTGTCCACGCGCAGGGCACGGTTGCTGCTCATGGCAAAACCAAAGTCTTCTGGGTGAATTTCGTACTCATGCACCACGCCGTCTTTGAGTTCCCCCACCATCGTGGCAGCGCCCAAAGACACCTCGTCCAAACCATCGCGCCCATAAACCACCAGCGCATGGTCAGCGCCTAAGCGCTCCAACGCGCGCACTTGGATGCCGACGAGGTCGGGGTGGAACACGCCCATCAAAATGTTGGGCGCGCTGGCGGGGTTGGTCAAAGGCCCCAGAATGTTGAACAAGGTACGCACACCCAGCTCTTTGCGAACGGGTGCCACGTTTTTCATGGCGGGGTGATGGTTGGGCGCAAACATAAACCCAATGCCCACCTCGGCAATGCACTTGGCAATTTGCGCTGACGGCAGGTTGATGTTGACCCCTAGGCTCTCCAGCACATCGGCGCTACCGCTTTTGCTGCTCACGCTGCGCCCGCCGTGCTTGCTGACTTTGCCGCCTGCGGCAGCGACCACAAACATGGAGCACGTCGAGATGTTGAACGTGTGCGACCCGTCGCCGCCTGTGCCCACGATGTCCACCATGTGCGTGCGATCCACCACCTCCACCTTGGTCGAGAACTCACGCATCACTTGCGCGGCGGCGGTGATTTCGCCAATGGTTTCTTTCTTCACACGCAGCGCGGTGATGATGGCCGCCATCATCACGGGCGACATCTCGCCTGCCATGATGAGGCGCATGATGTGCAGCATCTCGTCATGAAAAATTTCGCGGTGTTCAATGACGCGCTGGAGCGCCTCTTGCGGGGTGATCGCGTGGATGTTGGCGTGTGTTGCAGAGCTCATAGCCAGCCTTTACAAAAAATTTCTCAACATGGCGTGTCCATGCTCGGTGAGGATGGATTCGGGGTGGAACTGCACGCCTTGAATGTCCAGCTCAGTGTGACGCACACCCATGATTTCGCCATCGTCCGTCCACGCGGTGACCTTGAGGCACGCAGGGCATGAGGCACGTTCAATCGCCAGCGAGTGATAGCGGTTGACCGTGAACTGCTCGGGCAGCCCACCAAACACACCTTCTTGCGTGGTGGTGATGACGCTGGTTTTGCCGTGCATCAGCTCTTGTGCACGAATGATCTTGCCGCCAAACGCTGCGCCTATGCTTTGGTGCCCCAAGCACACGCCAAGAATCGGCAGCTTGCCCGCAAAGTGCTGAATCGCCGCCACCGAAATCCCGGCTTCAGCGGGTGAGCAAGGGCCTGGCGAAATGACCAAGCGGTCGGGCCTGCGCGCGGCAATACCTTCGAGCGTGATTTCGTCGTTGCGATACACCTCGACCTCTGCACCCAACTCGCCAAAGTATTGAACGATGTTGAAGGTGAAGCTGTCGTAGTTGTCCACCATGAGGAGTTTCATACAGCCCCCTTTCTGAGCAATTCATTTCTTAAACTCAATAGAGGCTCACGTGTTGCCAAATCCAATTTCGTCATAAATTCAGTCAGCCAGTCTGCCATCGATGACCATAGCTCTTTGTTGCGACCATCAAAAGACTTGGCATAGCGAATCTGTGCCGCTTTACGGCCCTGCATCTGATCCCAAATCAATTGATCACCAAAGGCTTTTTCAATTTCTTCTTTGCGTTGACTCATGCGATCAAACAACCACTTATTGTCTTGCTCGTCTCTGTCGAAATAAAGTTGGACGCGCACCTCTGTGAAACCGAAAACCAGTTCGTACCAGACAGCACCAATGCCCGATCCAGTTCCAGCTTTACCTCGATCACTCGGGTTCACATGATCAAAAAGTCGACACTGACTTTTCTTGATTGTTTCTAACGCCAGTGCCCAAAACTGCTCACGCAAAATGTGCCTTGATTTGATTTCATCCTCTGAGCTTTGATCTTCAGCCTTCTTATCAGCTACACCAATGATGTAGTCTGCCGCTTCTGGCGGAGGAATGATTTGATCGAGCGACAAAAACACATCGTCCCCTCTCTGGTAGGGTGTAACTTTGAAGCACTGAATCCGAAGTCGATACTCCATCAACCACAACGCTGTGGATGTCACTTCTTTACGAAAATTTGCTGCAACAAAAATAATTCTTTGCTCATTGCTTGGGTTAATTTGTATTTCATCCAAGTCACGGTCACCAAAGAACTCTTGGAGTATCAGACGCGCGACTGGCAACTCTTCGGGCGATTTTTGACCATCTAGATATTGTTGAAAAATTGCAATAACCTGATCCTTTTTCAAGCGAGAGCAATACGACGCATATTTAAGGGCTTGCCAAACCACATCACGACCAGAATCATCAAGCTTGTTTTCGATAATGACCAAACGCCCTGATTGATCTAGAGCCAACAAATCGAGGCGCTCCTTCGTATCCTCAAAACCTGCAAACTCTTTTTGAATAATCAGCAAAGGCTCGCCTAGCGCGTTAGGTTGATGTGCCAGCCACTCTTGCAAATGGCGGCGTTCAGTGAAGCCCAAGTCTACAAATGACTTTACGGTCAATGGCTCAATGCGGTTACTGCTGCGATTAATTTGATACATAAATCACTCCAACCCTTCTTCCACTAACTCACTCGCACGCAACAGCGCCCGTGCCTTGTGTTCTGTTTCGCGCCACTCCAACTCGGGCACCGAGTCGGCCACCACGCCTGCGGCGGCTTGCACATAGAGCGTGTCGTTTTTGATGATGCCGGTGCGAATGGCGATCGCCACATCCATGTCACCTGCAAAACTCAAATAGCCGCAAGCACCACCATACAGGCCGCGCTTGGTAGGTTCGAGCTGGTCGATCAACTCC
>CAZAIW010000189.1:0-4346 GCA_964485285.1 uncultured Burkholderiaceae bacterium
CGCACATACAGCGTGGGCACGCCCATGAACACGGTGGCCTCGGGCATCTTGGCAATGACGCGCTTGGGGTCGAACTTGGACAACCAAATCATCTTGCTGCCGTTGAGCAAAGCCCCATGAATCGCCACAAACAGACCGTGCACATGGAAGATGGGCAAGGCATGAATCAACACATCACCAGCTTTCCAGCCCCAATACGTTTTCAAGGTCTGTGCGTTGCTGAGCAAGTTGCCGTGCGAGAGCATGGCCCCTTTGCTGCGGCCCGTCGTGCCACTGGTGTAGAGAATGGCGGCCAAATCATCCGCCTTCGTTTGCACCACTTGATGTTGGTCCGAACAATGCGCAGCCCGCGCGAGCAAACTGCCCGTGCGGTTGTCGTCCAAAGTGAACACGTTTTGCGTGCCCGCCTTGAAAGCAATTTTGCTGACCCAGCCAAAGTTTTGGCTGCTGCACACCACCACGGCGGGTTCGGCGTTGCCAATGAAGTACTCGATTTCACCGCTTTGGTACGCGGTATTCAAAGGCAAAAACACATAGCCTGCGCGCAAGGTGGCCAAATAAAGCATGACCGCCTCGACCGACTTCTCCACCTGCACCGCCACGCGCGAGCCCTTGGGAATCGCTAGCGAATCGAGCAGGTTGGCCATCATGGCGCTGGCACGTTCAAGGTCTCTCCAGCTGTAGCAAAGGCCGTCATCGGTCTCAATGGCCGTGGCATCTTGGTCTTTGGGAAACGCGGCGCGCAAGGCCGCATAGAGGTTGTGATTCATCGTCTACCTTCACTTCAATCGAGTTTGGCTCCAGAGGCTTTGACCACCGCAGCCCAGCGCTTGATTTCGTTTTGGACAAAGCTGCCAAACTGCGCGCCTGTCA
This sequence comes from uncultured Burkholderiaceae bacterium, assembly GCA_964485285.1. Lineage (GTDB taxonomy): Bacteria > Pseudomonadota > Gammaproteobacteria > Burkholderiales > Burkholderiaceae_C > JASGCK01. The sequence continues at coordinate 874 of CAZAIW010000189.1, forward strand.
CGTTCGGAAACTCTGCGCCGTTGTTGGCCCATGCCACTTTGAGTTCATCACCCGTAGAAGCTTTTTTCACTTCGTCCAAGATGCGCGCTTGCACATCACTAGGTGTGCCTTTGGGAGTCCACAGGCCGTACCACGTGCTCACGGTGTAGTCAGGCAAGCCCAACTCAGCCGCGCACGGCACATCAGGGAACGCGGGGTTGCGCTTGCTGCCCGAGACCATCAAGGCCTTGAGGCGACCGCTCTTGATGTGCTGCGCCGAGGAGCCCAAGCCGTCAAACACCATGTCCACATTGCCCGCCATCAAGTCCTGCAACGCGGGGCCCGCGCCGCGATACGGAATGTGGGTGATAAAGGTTTTGGTTTGCAACTTGAACAGCTCACCCGCCATGTGGTGTGACGTGCCGCCACCGGCTGATCCATAGTTGAATTTGCCGGGGTTCTTACGCACCTCGGCCAAGAATGACTTGAAGTCTCCCGAGACTTTTTTAGAGTTGACCACCAGCACTTGCGGCACCACGGCGATCAAGGCCAGCGGGACGAAGTCACGCTCCAAGTCGTAGTCCAGCTTGGGGTATATCGCGGGTGCAATCGAGTGATGCACCGCCCCCATGAACAAGGTGTAGCCATCGGGGGCCGCCTTGGCCGCCACGCCTGCGCCCAAGTTGCCACCTGCGCCACCTCGGTTGTCAATCACCAAGCTCTTGCCGCTTTGCCTCGCAAACTGCGCCGAAAAAGGCCGCGCAAACGCGTCCGTGCCGCCCCCTGCGGGAAACGGAACAATCAAGGTGACGGGTTTGGTGGGCCAGCTTTGGGCGCTCGCGCTAAGTGTGAGGGCTGCCAGTAGGCCGATGGTCAGAGTGATGAGACGAAACATAGTTCAATTCCTAAAATAAAAAAACCGCACAGGGATTCATCATGCAGCGGTTAAGTTGCGATTTTGACATGCTTGGCGTGTGCGCCAAGTCATCATCCCGACTTGGGCCGCGCTAGGGGCAGATGCTTGGGTTTGCCCAGCCATGTCTGCTTGAATGCTCGACAATGAGCGGTATGACAACTGCCTTTGACTCTCCTCACCACCGCGTAGGCCTTGTGCTTGCTGCCCTAGGCGCGATTGCCTTTTCTTTCAAAGCCATTTTGGTCAAACTGGCATACCGCTATGGCGTAGACGCAATTACTTTGGTGATGCTGCGCATGGTCTTTTCACTCCCCTTGTTTGTGATACTGGCTTTGTGGGCTGGAAGAGGGCGGGCACGCTTGTCACTCGCGCAGTGGCGACGCATGGCACTGCTGGGACTGACGGGCTATTTTTTAGCATCGACCTTGGATTTTGTGGGCCTCCAGTACATCTCCGCTTCGCTGGAACGCTTAATCATTTATCTCACGCCTACCTTGGTGCTGCTGCTGGGTTGGCGCTTGTTGAAGCGGCGAATCACACGCCCGCAATGGCAGGCGATGGCAATCAGTTATCTGGGCATCGTGATGGTGTTTGGGCACGAGTTTTTGCTCGGGATGACTGTGATGGGCTCTGGCGCGGCGCATTCGGCCAAGCTCACGAGCCCGGCGAGCGCGACGCTGCTGGGCAGCAGTCTGGTTTTTGCGAGCGCGATGGCATACGCGATCTACTTGGTCTATAGCGGGGAGTTTGTCAAAGAAGTGGGTGCCATGCGGCTGGCGGGCTGGGCCACATCGGTTGCCTGTGTGCTGTGCATGATTCAATTTGCGTGCTTGCGTCCGCTATCGGCACTTCATGTACCTGCTCCAGTTTTGTGGCTCTCAGTGATCAACGCGCTGGGTTGTACGGTACTACCGGTGCTGGCAGTGATGATGGCCGTTGAGCGCATCGGTGCGGGGTTGGTGTCGCAAATTGGCATGCTGGGGCCGGTCTCGACGATTGCGATGGGCGCTTTGATTTTGAACGAACCCTTCGCAGGCTGGACGGTGGCGGGCACGGTGCTGGTGATGTCGGGCGTGTATTGGGTGACACGCAGCCCAGCGCAGGCCAGCGCTGCACGGCACAATCGGCGCTGATCATTTTTATTTTTAAGGGGAATTTTTCTATGTCCAAAGCAGTCTTCATCCATGCCGTTGGTGGTGCCGAGAAAATGCAACTCGTTGATGTGGAGGTTGGCAACCCAGGGGCTGGCGAAATCCGTATTCGCCATCATGCCATTGGACTCAACTACATTGACATTTATCAACGCTCGGGCTTGTACGCACTGCCGCTGCCGCTACGCCTCGGGATGGAGGGAGCCGGCGTTGTGGAGGCGGTGGGCGAGGGCGTGACCCATTTGAAGGTGGGTGACCGCGCGGCGTATGTGAGCCAGCCTCCGGGCAGCTATTGCGAAGTGCGTGTGATGCCCGCTAAAACAGTGTGCAAGTTGCCTGACAACATCTCGTTTGAAACCGGCGCAGCCATGATGCTGAAAGGTTTTACTGCCTACTACTTGTTGCACAAAACCTTGCCGCAAGGTGGTTTGCAAAGAGGCGACTTTGTGCTCTTTCACGCCGCCGCTGGAGGCGTGGGATTGATCGCTTGTCAGATGGCACGAAACATGGGCTTGCAGCTGATTGGAACGGCTGGCTCCAGCGCCAAGTGCGAACTTGTCAAGCAATACGGAGCGAGCCACGCCATCAACTACTCGACCGAAGACTTCTTGAGCCGCGTCAAAGAGATCACGGGCGGCAAAGGCGTGAAGGCGGTGTACGACTCGGTGGGCAAAGATACGTTTGAGAAGTCACTCGACTGCCTTGCGCCCTTTGGTTTATTGGCCAGTTATGGCAACGCATCGGGCAATGTGCCGCCGGTCAACATCGGCACTTTGGGCGCTAAGGGGTCGCTCTACATCACCCGCCCAACGGTGTTTACCCATCTGGCAACGCGCGAGTCGGCGCAGGCAATGGCCGATGCCGTGTTTGCGATGGTGAGCAGTGGCGCTATCACCATACCGATTGAACAGCGTTACGCGCTGGCGGACGTGCAGCAAGCGCACCGTGACTTAGAAGCTCGTAAAACAATCGGCACCACGATTTTGTTGCCTTAAATACCATCCCCTTGCCACGACATGGCATCTCCCCTGTTGTACAGGGGAGAACAAAAAAGCCAGCAACGTTGCCGTGCTGGCTTTTTGTTTGCCCCTATGAAAGAGAGGCAAGGTCAGCGCGAGCTGACAAAGGTGTTTTCCTTATGCCTGAAAGGGCAGACTCATGGTGCCAAGATCACGTTTGGTCTCCACCAAGACGAGTGGCTCGTTGCTGATCTCCACAACCGGCGGACGCTCGCGCGGCACATGCACGGGTTTGGGTTCGGCTGCAATTTGCGCTTGTACCGCCGCAATTTTGTCGGCATCCGAGTTGACCCACTCCAGCCCTGAGCTGGCTGCTACGCTGGCCATTTCATCAATCGGCAGGCGATAAGGTTCTACCTTGGGTAGACCCGCCGGTGCCGTGGATACACCCGGCGTAGCCATTGCAAC
>CAZAIW010000190.1:0-4327 GCA_964485285.1 uncultured Burkholderiaceae bacterium
AGCTCGCTATACGCCAATTGCCAAAGCAAGAAGTTGGAGATGCGCTGCTCACCACCGGTGCGAATAAAAAGATCGGGGTCGGGCACATGCGACAACGCCATCGCTGCATTCAAACTCTCGGGCGTGATGCTAACGCCGCGAGCAGCAAGGCTGGATGCGGCCTGCGCAATGTCCCAGCGCCCACCGTAATTGAGACAGACATTCAAAATGAGTTGCTCATTGCCCGCCGTTTCTTGCTCCGAACGGTTCAGCGCTGCGATTAACTTGGGAGATAAAGCGGTGCGATCACCCACAAAGTACAACCTCACGCCGTTATCTTGAAGGCTTTTCACTTCGCGCATCAGCGCCAGCCCCAAGAGCTCCATCAAACCCGAAACTTCCTCCGCTGGGCGGCTCCAGTTTTCGGATGAAAAAGCAAACACCGTCAATACCCTCACCCCTTTGTTGATGCAATGCTGAACGCATGACCGTAGCGCATCAACGCCTTCTTTATGTCCCGCTAAGCGCGGCAGAAACCGCTTTTTTGCCCAGCGCCCATTGCCATCCATCACGATCGCGATGTGATGCGGGATGTCCTGTCGTGAGGGTGCCAAATCAGTCAATCAAACCGCCAAAATATCTTTTTCTTTGGTCGCAACCAAAGCATCAATTTCATGGATGCGTGCGTCGGTTGTCTTTTGCACATCCGCCTCGGCACGTTTTTGGTCATCCTCAGAAATTTCTTTGTCTTTCACTAATTTTTTTAAAGACTCATTCGCATCACGGCGCAAATTTCGCACCGCAATTTTTGCCGTTTCGCCCTCGTTACGCGCCATCTTGGTCATCTCTTTTCGGCGCTCTTCGGACATCGGCGGCATGGGAACACGAATCAAATCACCCATGCTGGAGGGATTTAAGCCCAGATCGGACTCGCGAATGGCTTTTTCAATCTTTGGACCCATGCCCTTCTCCCATGGCTGGATGCTAATCGTGCGTGAATCGAGCAACGATAAATTAGCCACTTGGGAAAGCGGAACCGGTGAGCCGTAGTAGTCCACTTGTACCGAGTCCAGCATCGCAGGGTTGGCGCGACCTGTCCGCACCTTTGCGAGGTTGCTCTTCAGCGCCTCAATCGACAAAGCCATCTTACTGGCGGTGGTATTTTTAATATCAGCAATGCTCATAACGATAACTCCTCAACCATAACATTTAAACCGTAACGAGTGTGCCCTCGTCCTCACCCTTCACCACGCGCTTGAGCGCACCCAGCTTGAAGATGGAGAACACTTTAATGGGCAATTTTTGATCACGACATAGCGCAAATGCAGCCGCATCCATCACGCCCAAATTGCGGCTAATGGCCTCGTCAAAAGTAATCGAGGCGTAACGGGTTGCAGTTGCATCCTTAGCCGGATCGGCGCTGTACACGCCGTCAACCTTGGTGGCTTTGAGTACCACTTCAGCACCAATTTCTGCCCCGCGCAACGCTGCCGCTGTATCGGTTGTAAAAAAGGGGTTGCCGGTACCCGCCGCAAAAATCACCACCTTGCCCTCTTCTAAGTATTGCAAGGCTTTGGGCCTGACATAGGGCTCGACAACCTGCTCAATGCCAATCGCCGACATCACCCTTGCGGTCAACCCGGCTTTTTCCATCGTGTCCCCCAAGGCCAAGGCATTCATGACCGTAGCGAGCATCCCCATGTAATCCGCCGTTGCTCGATCCATACCCACCGAACCACCCGCCACACCGCGAAAGATATTGCCCCCCCCAATCACAACCGCCACCTGCACGCCCATGCGCGTGATCTCGGCTATTTCCTCAACCATGCGAACAATCGTGGCACGGTTAATACCAAACGCATCGTCGCCCATTAAAGCCTCGCCCGATAATTTCAACAAAATTCGTTTGTAGGCTTGAGGTGCTGTCGCTTGCGGGCTTGGAGTCGTCATGATGGTGTGATCCTTGGTGTTCTCTTATTTTGGATTATAAAAAAGGCGCATCGTGTGCGCCTTTAAGTGATTGCTAGCAAAAGTGATTGAACAGCGTCATTACTGAGCCTTTGCAGCAGCCACTTGCGCAGCCACCTCAGCAGCAAAATCATCGACTTTTTTCTCGATGCCTTCGCCCACAATGTACATCGTAAAGCCCGTCATCGTCGTGTTAGCCGCTTTGAGCATCGCTGCAACCGTCAACTTGTCGTTCTTCACGAAGGGCTGGTCAAACAAACTGACCTCCTTCAAATACTTTTGAACGGAGCCTTCAATCATCTTAGCGGCAATATCCGCAGGCTTGCCAGACTCCGCCGCTTTAGCCGTTGCCACCGAGCGCTCGGTATCGATTAAAGATTGCGGAACCTCAGCACTCGTCATCGACACGGGTTTCATCGCAGCAATGTGCATCGCCACATCTTTTGCCGCCACGCCATCACCCGCATACTGCACCACCACACCAATGCGCGTGCCATGCAAATAGGTTGCCAGCGCAGAACCGGTAAACCGCTTGAAACGGCGCAAACTCATGTTCTCACCAATCTTGCCAATCAAGCCTTTGCGCACATCTTCCAGCGTGGGGCCAAAGCCATCTAAGCTGTAGGGCAAAGCCGACAAAGCGGCAATGTCTGCGGGATTGTGCTTGGCAACCAAATCGGCAGCCGCTTGGCACATCGCCAAAAAGCTGTCATTTTTGGTCACAAAGTCGGTCTCGCAATTGACTTCGAGCATCGCGCCCGCGTCACCGCTTGAACCAATCATCACAACGCCTTCGGCGGTCACGCGGCTAGCGGCCTTGCTGGCCTTGCTACCCAGCTTGACGCGCAACAGCTCTTCAGCGCGAGCCATATCGCCAGCCGCTTCCGTCAATGCCTTCTTGCACTCCATCATGGGAGCATCCGTTTTGGCGCGGAGCTCCGCGACCATACTTGCTGTAATCGCCGTCATTACTCGGTTACCTCCACAAATTCATCTGCGCTCTCTGCGACCGCTGCAACCACTTCTTGCACCGCGTTCGCACGTCCGGCCAAAATAGCGTCGGCAATGCCGCGAGCGTACAGCTGAACCGCTTTAGACGAGTCATCATTACCAGGAATGACATAGTCAATACCGACTGGTGAATGATTGGTATCCACCACGCCAATCACTGGAATACCCAACTTAGCAGCTTCTTGCAAAGCAATTTTGTGATAACCCACGTCGATGACGAAAATAGCGGTCGGCAACTCAGTCATATCCTGAATACCACCAATATCGCGCTCCAACTTCGCAATTTCGCGGCTAAAAGTGAGCTGCTCTTTTTTAGACAAAGCATCCAAACCAGTTTCCATCTGAGCCTTCATATCTTTCAGGCGTTTGATGGAAGTCTTCACTGTTTTAAAGTTGGTCAGCATGCCGCCCAGCCAACGTTGGCTCACAAAAGGAACGCCAGCACGGGTAGCCTCTTCAACGATGAACTCGCGCGCTTGACGCTTGGTGCCAACCATCAAAATCGTGCCGCGTTTAGCTGCCACTTGGCTAGCAAACTTAAGCGCATCCTGAAACATCGGGAGCGATTTTTCCAGGTTGATGATGTGAATTTTGTTGCGATGGCCAAAAATGAAGGGAGCCATCTTAGGGTTCCAGAAACGTGTTTGGTGACCGAAATGGACACCCGCTTCCAGCATATCGCGCATGGATACTGACATAGTTATTTCCAATAAATCAAAGGTTAAGGTCTAAAACAGATTCGAGTCTTTTGCCGCGCTCGTCGGCACAAAACACCTTGAATGAAACTGTTTGCGGATTAACTTAACTGCGCCGCAAAAGCGAAGCAGCAAAGCCCGTCAATTGTAGCATTTTTCAAAATCTTGCTTGGCGCAAAGCGCTAGTCAACGCTTCATGTTGCGGCGAATGCTTGGCTTGCCGGTGGGTGTGGCATGGGTGGTGGCTAACGTGGAAGTCACCGGCGCTGGCACAGCTTTATCGCGCCAGTTCGTGTTGAATAATGGGTTATGCCCCATTACCAAGCGCCAACTCGGCAATTTATTGGCTCGCTTGGTAAGACCTTGAACTGACCATAGTCTTTAAGCCCTATGCCCAGCCGGGGGCCGATTTCACTGACTCCGAGAACCATATACGATTCTTTGGTGAGCCCTCCTGGAAGATGAACCAGATCGCCTTTTTCTATTTCTCGCGCAGCCTTCCGAATGAGCACAATCTTTATACCTGTTTGAACCTGTCCCCTGCGAGTGGAGACGACAAATGAAAGAAATAAGAGTTATCCACGGCGGTCGGCGCTTGCGACGAACCGACCGCTGTGGGTAACTCGCTAAACATCATACCGTGACCTCCTTTCGTGAGGCTTGTCCTTGCCAGT
>CAZAIW010000191.1:0-4308 GCA_964485285.1 uncultured Burkholderiaceae bacterium
GCTATACCCCCACGGTTCCGAACTCTTTTTCAAGAACTCAGCCAAGCCTTAGATTATAGCCTGAAATTTTTCATTGTGCTTCAATTTTTGCGTCATGAATGGCCTTGGCCCATTTTGTGGTTTCGGCGCGGTTGCGAGCCGCCAGCGCTTCGGGCGTTCCGGGGTCGATGGCAAAGCCCAGTGATGCAAATTTGTCCTGTATGTCTTTGCTATTGGCCGCCGCGTTAATGGCTTGGTTGAGTTTGGCAACGATGGGCGCTGGCGTTCCGGCTGGGGCGAACATGGCAAAGTAGGCGATGAGCTCGTAGTCTTTGAGTCCTAGTGCTTCGTTGACGGTGGGCAGTTCGGGGATCGCCGCCGAGCGTTTGGTGGATGTGATGGCCAGTCCGCGAATTTTTCCGGCTTTGATTTGGGGCAGGGTGACGGCTAGGTCTGCGCTAAACATCATGACTTGGCCGCCCAGCAGGTCGGTCATGGCTGATGGACCGCTTTTGTAGGGCACGGGTGTCATTTTGATGCCGGACATGGAGGCCAAAACTTCCGATGACACTTGTTGCGAGGTGCTGGCATAAGCAAAGGTGACGTAGCTGGGTTTGCTTTTAGCCAGATCGACGAGTTCGCGCAGTGTTTTAACGGGCACATCGTTATTGACCGCCATGATGAGTGGTACCGAGCCCAAATAGCCCAGTGGCGCGAAGGCGGTATCTTGATCGTAGGGCAGCGATTTCATCAGGCTTTTGAGCGCGGCGTTGGTGCTGTTGGTGCCAATCAAAATGGTGTAGCCATCGGGCGCTGATTTGGCGACGGCATCGGCTCCCAGCATGCCGTTCACGCCAGCTTTGTTTTCAATGATGATGGGAACGCCCAGTGTTTGCGACATGTGCGCCGTGAAGGCGCGTCCAATTTGATCGGTGGCGCTACCTGCCGCAAAGGGCACGATGGCTTTGATCGATTTGCTGGGGTAGCTTTGGGCGTGGGCGGTCACGCTGCCAGCCAGCGCACCGATGAAGGTGAGCGTGGTCATCAGTCGCTTCATGGGGAGTCTCCTTTAACGATGTTGTAGGCGGGATAAAACGAGGGCAGGCTCAAACAGCGCCAGCATCGCGTCTACCGCAGGCGTTTGCGCTTTGCCAGCCACCAAAACGCGCACGGGCATGGCTAGCTGGGGCATCTTCAGGCCAGTTTCGGTCAGTGTTTCTTTGAATGCGGCGGCTATGCTGGCTTTGTCCCAAGCCACGTCCTTCAAGGCTTGCAGCTTGGTAGCGAGCCGTGCGATGGCGGGTTGGACGGCCTGCGTCACGTGCTGCGCGAACTCGGTTTGGTAGCTATCGCTATGGCGATCGGGCTCGGCATAAAACACGGCTGCCCAGTCGGCCAGCGCCGCCGTGGTGTCGCAGCGGTCTTTGAAGAGGGCGCAGATGCTCTCCAGCCGTGCATCGCTGGTTACGCCGCGTTTGGCAAGTTGCTCGGCGACTAGGCTTGCGAGCCGTGCGTTATCGGCTTGTTTGATGTACTGTGCATTGACCCACAGCAGCTTGGCGGGGTCCCACTGCGCGGGGCTTTTGGACAGGTGCGAGCCATCAAACCAGCTCACCATCTGGGCACTTGAGAACAGCTCTTCATCGCCGTGACTCCAGCCCAAACGAGCCAGATAGTTGAGCATGGCTTCGGGCAGATAACCAGCCTCTTGGTAGGCGGTCACGCTGACTGCGCCGCGCCGCTTGGAGAGTTTTTGTCCGTCGTCGCCCAAGATCACCGGGCAATGCCCAAACTGCGGCAGCGGCGCTCCAAGCGCATGGAAGATATTGATTTGCCAAGGCGTGTTATTGATGTGCTCGTCGCCGCGAAAGACGTGGCTGATGTTCATATCCCAATCGTCCACCACCACCGCAAAGTTGTAGGTTGGAATGCCAGGCGTGCCTGCGGGTGCGCCTTCAGGAGCTTGTCGTTGGATGATGAGGTCATCTATCTCGCGGTTGCTGATGGTGATCTCGCCTTTGACGAGGTCGTTCCACGTGACTTGTCCATCCGCCGGATTTTTAAAGCGCACCACGCTGGGCAGCGGCCGACCCGCATCGTCCAAGGGCACGGCAGGCAAGGTTTTGCCAACTTCGGGGCGCCAGCGGTTGTCGTACAAGGGCTTTTCACCGCGTGCTTTTTTTGTTTCGCGTACCGCGTCCAGTTCCGCAGGCGTGGAGTAGCAGCGGTAAGCATGTCCCGCCGCGATGAGCTGATCAATCACCGCTTGATAGCGCTCCAGTCGCTGCATTTGGTAGATGGGGCCCTCGTCGTAGTCGAGGCCTAACCACTTCATCGAGGCCAAAATTTGATCGACCGAATCTTGCGTTGACCGCACCACATCGGTGTCTTCAATGCGCAGCACAAACTTGCCGCCATAGTGCCGCGCAAAGGCCCATGAATAAAGGGCGGTGCGGGCCGTGCCCAGATGTAAAAAACCCGTGGGCGAAGGTGCAATGCGGGTGCGGATGGGGCGATCAGTCATGGTGCGGGCGGCGTGTGGCGTGTGTGGGGGCGAGCGTAGGCAAACGAGTTAAGCCATCACTTTGGCAATGCTCGCGCACACATAACCCAAGTTCTTGGTGTTGAGTGCCGAGATCGCCAAGCGACCCGAGTCCACGCCGTAAATACCAAACTCAGTGCGCAGGCGCATCATTTGGTCTTTGGATAGCCCCGAGTAGCTAAACATCCCGATTTGCTTGGTGATAAAGCTCATGTCTTCTTTCACACCTGCTGCTTGGAGGCCTTCTACCAAGCCCGTGCGCATGGCTTTAATGCGCACGCGCATTTGAGCCAGCTCTTCTTCCCACAAAGTACGCAAAGCGGGCGTTGTGAGCACCGCTGCGCACACCGATGCGCCGTGCGTGGGTGGATTGCTGTAGTTGGTGCGAATCACAATTTTGAGCTGCGAGAGCACGCGCGAGGCCTCGTCTTTGTCGGTGCAGACAACGGACAGTGCGCCCACGCGCTCGCCGTACAAGCTAAAGCTTTTGCTAAAGCTGGTGGAGACTAAAAACGACAGACCTGCCGCCACGAACTTAGCAACAACAGCGCCATCCTCGGCAATGCCGTGACCAAAGCCTTGGTAGGCCATATCCAAAAAGGCGATCAGATTTTTTGCCTTCACCACGGCGATGACTTCGTCCCACTGCGCAGCCGTGAGGTCATAGCCCGTAGGGTTATGGCAGCAGGCGTGTAGCAAAACGATGGTGCCTTCGGGGGCAGCGTTTAAGTCGGCAAGCAGACCCGCAAAGTTGATGCCACCAGCGTTGCGCTTGGCCGCGTCGTAGTAGGCATAAGTCTCAACCGTAAAACCAGCGTTGGTAAAAAGTGCGCGGTGGTTCTCCCAGCTGGGGTCGCTAATCAGCACCTTGGCATTGGGATTCATGCGCTTTAAAAAGTCCGCGCCAATTTTCAGACCACCCGTGCCGCCAAGACCCTGCACGGTTGCGACGCGGCCCGATGTGTAGGCTTCGCTGGCTGGGCCAAACACGAGCGACTGCACAGCTTTGTCGTAGGCGGCGATGCCATCAATGGGTAAATAGCCGCGCGCTGTGGGCGTTTGCATCATGGCGGCCTCGGCTTGTTGCACACATTGAAGCAGTGGCAACTTACCGTTGTCATCAAAATAAACGCCCACGCCAAGATTGACTTTTTTGGGATTGGTATCAGCGGCAAATTGTTCGTTTAAACCCAAGATGGGGTCACGTGGGGCGAGTGGGGTGGCAGAGAAAAGCGACATGAAAAATCCTTGTACTCCAAGCAGGTGGAGTCGTTAAAAGAACGGGTGAACTTCGATTTTAATTGACGCGCTTATCGGCGAATGTATTGGCCGAAGGTTCGGCTAAGGCTTAGGCCAGTGGCGCTACCGCAGCGCCTTGTATGCCGTGGCGCTTTAGCGAATCAGCCACAAAGCCCGAGCGCTTCATCTCCTCGACAAAACTGCGCAGATAGTCGTGTGCCGCCGTGCCGCGCGTGCTGGGGATGCCCATCGCCTGCTGGATCACCATAAAGTGCTCGGGCAATAAACGAAGTGGCTGCACAGCGCCCAAGCGGTCAAGATCAGACTCCAGCTGCTGGCGCACGCCTGCGGCAACGTCCGAGCTGTTTTGCAAAAACGTATCGACCACGCTTTGCGAGGTGGGGGCGTGCACGATGCTGGCGTTTTGGATGTTGCGACTCAAATACAAATCGTAAGCACTGCCTTTGGCGGCGGTGATGGTGTGTCCTGCTGCATCGACCTGATCGTTGGCCGTGAGGGGCGAGTTGTGGCGCACCAAATAGCAGCCC
>CAZAIW010000192.1:0-4278 GCA_964485285.1 uncultured Burkholderiaceae bacterium
CGTCCGTACATGGCGCAGGCTGTGAGCAGCGAGCTATGGAACCAGCCTCGATGCTGATCGTGTCCCTCTAAGTAGAGATCGGCCTCGGGGCCACTGTCGTGCCCCGCGCTTTGCCCATTCACCGCGTGCGAATGCTTGAGCACCGTAGTGTGCGTGGTGCCCGAGTCAAACCACACCTCCAAAATATCGGTCGATTTGAAGTAGTGCTGGGCATCTGCACCAATGATGGATTCGGGCGTGGCAGCGCTCCAAGCCTCGATGCCGCCCGCCTCAATCATGTCTGCGGCTCTGTCCAAAATAGCGGGCGTGTCGGGATGCAAAGCGCCCGTGTCTTTGTGGATAAAAAACGCGAGCGGAACGCCCCATGCACGTTGGCGGCTGATGCACCAGTCGGGTCGTCCAGCAATCATGTCGCGCAGTCGTGCGCGGCCGTTTTCTGGATAGAAGTTAATGGTATCAATCGCCGCAAGTGCCAGCTCGCGTAGCGACTCTGGCGGTGCGTTCACCGTGAAGACACCCGCCGTTTGCTCGGTGGCGTGATCCATGCGGATAAACCACTGCGCTGCTGCGCGGTAGATCACAGGCGACTTGTGTCGCCAGCAATGCGGGTAGCTGTGGCTGATGGTGGTGGTGTTGAGCAAACGCCCCGCTGCATCTAACGCGGCGAGCACATGGGGCACGGCCTTCCAAATGTGCTCCCCAGCAAAGAGTGCAAAGTCTGCCGCATACGTGCCATTGCCTTGTACGGGATTCAAAATATCTTTGTGTGCAAGGCCGTTTTTGACGCAGGAATTGAAGTCGTCAACACCGTAAGCGGGGGCGCTGTGGACGATGCCCGTGCCGTCGCCATCGCCCACGTAGTCGGCGGCGTAGACAGGCGAGAGGCGCTGGTAGCCAAAGCTGCCATCGGCGCTGGGAACGTCGTAGAGCGGGTGTTTGAAAGCGATATTTTGAAGTGCCAATCCCTTGCAGACCGCTATGGCTGTGCCTTGCAGGCCATAGCGTGCCAGGCAGTCCGCCGTGCGAGCCCTAGCGAGGATCAGTAGTTTGGATTTTTCGCCATCGGCTGTTTGCGTTTGCACCAGCTCGTAGTCCAGCTCGGGGTTGACGTTCAAGGCCTGGTTGGCTGGAATCGTCCACGCCGTGGTTGTCCAAATAACGGCAAACGCTGGATCAGAGAGGGATGGCAAGCCAAAGGCGGCGCGTAGCTTTTCTGACTCGGCGCACTCAAACGCCACATCCAGCGTTTGCGATTTTTTGTCTTGGTACTCAATCTCAAACTCCGCCAGCGACGAGGCGCAATCGAAACACCAATACACAGGCTTGAGGCCGCGATAGACAAAGCCGCGTTCCATCACGCGCTTGAAGGCTCGCAGCTCTTCGGCTTCGTTTTGAAAGTCCATGGTCTTGTACGGGTGCTCCCACTCGCCCAGCACGCCAAGGCGCTTAAAGTCCGCCATCTGCGCGGTGATTTGTTCGGTAGCAAACGCGCGTCCCTTGGCCTGCATGTCGGCGCGAGCTAGGTTACGTCCGTGGAGTTTTTCGATAGCGTTTTCAATCGGCAAACCGTGGCAATCCCAGCCGGGGATGTACTGCGCATCAAAGCCTTCTAATTGCCGAGCTTTGACAATCATGTCTTTCAAAATTTTGTTAACCGCGTGCCCCATATGGATTTGTCCATTGGCATAGGGCGGGCCGTCGTGCAAGATAAATTTGGGCTTGCCACAGCGCACATCGCGCAGCTTTTTGTAAATACCAGCGTCTTCCCAGCCCTTGACCCATGCGGCTTCGCGCTTGGGTAAGTCGCCACGCATAGGGAAGGGCGTATCGGGCAAATTGAGCGTGGCTCGGTAGTCTTGGGTCATGATGATGAGAGATGTGTTGACAAGTAAGCTTTGGCTAAAACGATGTCATTCGCAATGCCAAGTTTGAGAGATTCCAGCCCGTCGTAGGCTAGCTCGTCGTGCAGTTTGTGCAGCAATTGAACGCGAACAATTTTACCGTAGCCCCCCTCGCGGCCAAGGCTGCTGGGCCAGTCTAGGCAATAGGTCTCTAGCAGCACACGGCCACCGTTCACGTCGGACGCATCCAGTGCTGGACGGGTTCCTAAATTAGCGACACCGCGCAGCGGCTTTGGCGTTAAGCCCTGCACCAACACGACAAAAATACCGTGTGCAGCGGGGCGCGGATGCCCAAACGCCACGTTCAGCGTTGGGAAGCCCAGATCACGTCCTAACTTAGCGCCATGCCGCACATGGCCGCTGATGGTGTAGGGGCGTCCCAGCAGCGCAGCAGCCTCTTGGAGGTCGCCATTGGCTAAAGATTTTCTAACGGCACTGCTGGAAACCCTTATGGAATGGACTTCTACAGACGACATGGCTTGCAGGTCATATCCTGCAAGGCCTGCAAGGGAGGTGAGTAATTGAAAATCGCCCGCACGCTTCGCGCCAAACTTAAAGTCATCCCCAATGAGCAAAAACTTCATGCGCAATTGGCGTACCAGCATGTCCATCACAAACGATTCGGGACTCATGCTAGCCAGCGATTGGTTAAACGGCAGAATCACCACGCGGTCTATGCCACACGCCTCGATGGCGGCGATCTTGTCACGCAGCGTGCTGATGCGCGTGGGTGCGCTAGCCGCATGAAAGTACTCGCGCGGATGCGGCGAAAACGTGATCACGCATGAGATGAGACCACGCGCATCGGCCTCTTTCTTCAGCTCGCGCAGTATGGCTTGGTGTCCCACATGGACACCATCAAAATTACCAATCGTCACAGCGCAAGGCTGCTGATGAGGGGGTTGCAAAGGGCCGTAAAAAATGCGCATAACCATGGATTATCCCCAATGAAGAATGGCCGCACGCATCAGGTATATTGCGAGCTGTTGTGGATTGATTTCGGTGATGTTCCTGATGGGTTTTTCTAAGGGGAGTAGCGCGTGAAAGTATTGAAGCTATCGGGCGGCGGGTTGCCGCAATCGTGGATTAGCCTAGAGCAGGCGGTGCTGCACTATGCGGCCGATGAAGTGCGCTGGGAAGCGGGGCTGCCCATCGCCACCTACCGAGGCGGCACCAACGCGATCACGGGCATTCAGTCATCCATCACCATCAGCTCCATCATTGGCACCAAGGGCGTGCCCAAGATCAACCCATTTAGCGCCAAGCCCAGCATCAGCAACAGCAAACTTTTCATGCGCGACCGCAACTTGTGCGCCTATTGCGGCGATCAATTTTTGACGGAACTCCTCACGCGCGAGCACATCATCCCCTATGGTCAAAACGGGCAGGACACGTGGATGAATATCGTGACCGCGTGCAGAAACTGCAACCATCGCAAAAGCAACCGCACGCCCGAGCAGGCGAACATGCCGCTCCTCTACACGCCTTATGTGCCAAGCCTTTGGGAAGACTTCATTTTGCGCAACCGAAAAATTTTGGCCGATCAGATGGAGTTTTTAATGGCACATCTCCCCAAAAATTCGCGCTTGCATGGGTAGTTGTTTGGGGCCTCACCCTCAGATCGGTCAACCCTTAGCACCAGCCCTGATGTTGTCGATGCCCCAAAGTACCGCCGCCTCAAAGTCCCTTGCAAATTGATCGCCATCAAATAGCGGCGTGTGGACCACACGCTGGCGAAGCCCGCTGCGCAAGGCTTGCAGCTCGGTTGGGTGATGCGCCCAGTACAGCGCTTTAGCAAGGTAGTCGTCTGGTGACGTTGCTATCCAATCGGGCAGCCCTGCTGCGGTGAGCAGGCTTGCGCCTTGGCGCGAGATCATGGTGTCGCCCCCCAGCGTGATGGTGGGAACGCCCATCCACAGTGCCTCAGCCGTGGTGGTGCCGCCAGGGTAGGGGAAGCTGTCGAGCAAGATGTCGATGTCCGCATAGCTGGCGAGGTAGTCGCCCCGTCCCAGCGGCGGTAACAGCAGCACGCGCTCCATGGGTAGCCCGTGCGCTTGGGCTTTGATGCGGAAGCGGCTAACAACATCGGCATCGCGGAATTGTTTGGTGCGAATCATGAGTCGTGCACTAGGTGCTTGGCTCAAAATGCGTGCCCATAGTTTGAGTGACAGATCGGATAGTTTGGCAAGTACTTGCATGGAGCCAAAGGTGATGAAGCCGTTTTGCAGCATGGGTGCAGGTGCAACATCGGGCGCATTGGACGGCGGCATCATGCACAGGTGCGTACGTGGCAAGAACAAAGGCCGCTCGCTCAGATAGGGCGATCCATCTGGTTTTTTGATAGGCGGCATGGATGCTGGGTCGGTGAGTAGGTAGT
>CAZAIW010000193.1:0-4268 GCA_964485285.1 uncultured Burkholderiaceae bacterium
GTGTACAGCGAAATTTTCATGTGGATCGAGCGCAAGATTGAGGGCGATCGTTCAGCCCGCATGCGTTTGGATGATGCTGATTTTTCTGTGAAGAAGCTCAGCAAGAAAGCCTATAAACACACAGCTTGGATTGTGCTGTCCTTGTGGACTGGCTTTACCTTTGTGGGTTACTTCACACCGATTCAAGAATTGCTGGCAACAGCGATGGCTTGGAGCTTTGGTCCTTGGCAGGCCTTTTGGGTGTTCTTCTATGCATTTGCCACGTATGGCAATGCAGGCTTCATGCGCGAGCAAGTGTGTAAATACATGTGCCCGTATGCACGTTTTCAAAGCGCGATGTTTGACCATGACACACTCATCGTCACTTATGACGCAGAGCGTGGTGAACCACGCGGTGCCCGTTCTAAGAAAACAGACTTGGCGACTGCCAACTTGGGCGCGTGTGTCGATTGCACCCTGTGCGTGCAGGTATGCCCTACAGGTATTGATATTCGCAACGGGTTGCAATACGAGTGCATTGGCTGCGGCGCTTGCGCCGATGTGTGTGACACGGTGATGGACAAAATGGGCTACGCCAAAGGTTTGGTGCGCTACACCACACAAAATGCGATGGAAAACAAGTGGACCACCAAACAAACCTTGATGCGTGTGTTGCGCCCACGGGTGTTGATTTACACCTCCATCTTGATGGCACTCATCATTGCGGTGGGCGTGTCTTTGGCCATGCGTACGCCTTTCAAGGTGGATGTGGTGCGTGACCGCGCAACCTTGGCCCGCATCACAGAAAACGGGGGGATTGAAAACATCTACCGTTTACAGGTGATGAATGCCTCTGAGAAAGATAAAACATTCCAGCTGTCAGTCAACGGGATGCAAGGCATTGAGATTGCCACCGAGACAGAGGTCAAAGTAGCTGCGGCTCAAGCGCATTGGGTGGTGTTGCGTGTGACGATTCCCTACGGTTCTGCAGATGCGGGTTCTCACAAGATTAACTTTGACATCAAGGACACATCAAGCAACGATGTGATTCATGAAAAGTCAGTCTTCTTGGTGCCACGCTAATTGATGACGGCCTCGGTTGGCCCTACACCTGCCCGGTTGCCTTGGCGCACACTGGTGCACGGTTTAGCCATGTCAGCTGGGGTATTTGCTTTCATTTTTTAGGTTTTTATGAATCGTCATCTCGTATTGCTGTCCATCGCGCAGGGCTTGTTCCTGACCAACAACGTCACTTTTATCGCCATCAACGGCTTGGTGGGCCTGAGCCTTGCACCTGTGCCTTGGATGGCGACTTTGCCCGTTATGGGCTATGTGGTGGGTGGGGCGCTGAGCACGGGCTTGGTCGCGAAGTCGCAGCAGCGCTTTGGTCGTAAGGGTTCGTTTCAGCTGGGTCTCTTGGTGGCTTTTCTTTCGGCGGCTTTGGGGGTTTGGGCGGTGTTGTCAGGGTCGTTTTGGTTGCTGGTGGTAGCGACGATGGTGGCGGGCTACTACAGTGCCAACGGCCAGCTGTATCGTTTTGCGGCAGCTGAGTTGACAACGCCCAACTACCGCGAGAAAGCCGTGTCTTGGGTGATGGCGGGGGGCTTGATCGGTGCTGTTGTGGGCCCTAATTTGGCGACCCGCACCAAGAGCTTGCTGGGCGTGCCGTTTGCAGGGGCGTATGTCGCCCTGATGGCGGTGGCGCTGTTGTCAATGGCGGTGATGAGTTTTATCCAATTCCCGCCCACCGCTGCTGTCAAAAAGGGCGAGGAGGGCGGACGGCCGCTTTCGCAGATCATGCGTCAACCCGTGTTTGTGGTGGCCGCTTTGGCTGCGGCCTTGGGCTATGGCGTGATGAACTTGCTCATGGCGGCCACGCCACTGGCCATGCAGGTGTGTGGTTTGCCGTTTGAAGATGCAGCATGGGTGCTGCAGTGGCATGTGATCGGCATGTTCGCGCCGGGCTTTGTGACGGGGCATTTGATCAAACGCTTTGGCGTGCTCACCATCATGGGCGTGGGCGTGGTGCTCAATCTGGCCTGCGTCGCCATCGCCTTGTCGGGCGTGGACTTGCATCAATTCTTGGTCGCGCTGTTTTTGCTGGGCGTGGGCTGGAACTTCTTGTTCACAGGTAGCACCACGCTGTCCATGCAGGCCTACAGCGCCGAGGAAAAAAACCGCGCACAAGCGGCCATCAACTTCTGCGTGTTCGCCACCATGGCGCTGACCTCGTTTGCCTCGGGCGCGCTGGTCACTTCCAAAGGCTGGGCTTGGCTCAACTGGGGTTCACTCGTGCCCGTGTGCCTCACCGGCGTGGCGCTCTTGTGGCTGGCGCTAGCGCATCAACAAGCCCCGGCTCGTTCAAAGTAGCCGAGGCTTGGGCGCACTCAATATGGGCGCGGTTTACTTTTTGCTTGAGTCGATGGAACAGGTGTTCATGCCCAGCAAGGTGTATAGCCCGCAAAAGCGGAACACCCCCGTGGCCAGCACAATCACGCCCAAGTAACCCCAAGCGCCAATCGTATTGGTCGCGGCCAAGCCAATCATGACCAAGCCCACCACGATACGTAACCAACGGTCATTACCGCCAACATTTGCTTTCATACGATTTCTCCTTCAGTAAAAAAACAATTAAAGCACTTCATGGCGCATGCTGCTTGACAAAGATCAAATCATCGCGCGATGCGCAGGCGTTTGTGCTAGGGGCTTACTTCTTGGCTGGGCGGTAAAGCGCACACAGCTTGTTGCCACTGGGATCGCGCAAGTAGGCCAAGTACAGGCCGCCGGCCGCTGTCTCGCGCACGCCGGGCGGGTCTTCGCAAACTGTACCGCCATTAGCTAAACCAGCTGCATGAAAGGCATCCACCTCTTGCTGCGACTTGGCCAAAAACCCCAGCGTACTGCCATTGCCGTGCGTGGCCGCTTCGTTGTTGATCGGTGTGGTGATACCAAAATTACCCGTGGGGCTGCGATAGAAATAACGCTCGTGGTTGGTATGGCTGCGATTGGCCACCCCGGGCGTGTGGCCCAGTGCGCCGAGCACCGCATCGTAAAACCTGCGTGAAGCTTCTAAGTCGTTTGCGCCGAGCATGATGTGACTGAACATGTGGTTCTCCTTGTTGAAATAAATGGGTTGCCAGTTGCAATGTACCATGTGCTTGGCTGTTGTTGTGCTACGCTCATGACGCACGACCATGGTTGACTCTATTTGCTCATTTGACTTTCTTCAAAATAATGTCCACTCAATCCATCCACCTTCACCGCATCATCCGCGCCAAGCCTGATCGCATTTACCGCGCTTTTCTCAATCCCGATGCGTGGGCCAAGTGGCTTCCGCCCCACGGGTTTACCGGCAGCGTCGATCTGCTAGAGCCGCGTGTCGGCGGTCGCTACAAAATGTCGTTTACCAACTTCACCACGGGCAATAGTCACTCGTTTGGTGGTGAGTACTTAGAGCTCGTCCCCAACCAAAAGCTGCGCTATACGGCCGTGTTTGATAACCCCAACCTACCCGGCACGATGCAAACCACGGTGACACTCACGCCCGTGTTTTGTGGCACGGAGCTGACAGCGGTGCAAGAGGGCATCCCTGCCGCCATTCCCGCTGCTGCTTGTTACCTCGGATGGCAAGAGTCGCTTGAGTTGCTCGCGCTGCTGGTTGAACCGGAAATCACCGAATAACCACAATGGGACATGCAAGCGCCCGCGTTGCGTATGCATTTGGACACAGCTGAAAAAAAGAGGCATCCGCGATGGCATCAAACCAAGACAAAGACCATCTAGGCTAAAAAGCCCAAACGCTGACCGTGGGGGTCACCCACGCACTGGCGACGCTGGGCGATACGTTGCTGCGAAAAAATCTGCCATCCCCCTTGAAAGGGCGAGATTCAGCCTTATCATTAGCACTCGCCAGCGGAGAGTGCTAACAGTGTTTTGTTAATCACCTCGCTAGGCCTCTATTCTTTTTTAACCTTTGCAACATTCATAGGAGATGCAATGAAACTACGTCCTTTAGCCGATCGCGTGATCGTCAAACGCATTGACAGCGAAACCAAAACCGCCTCGGGCATTGTCATTCCTGACAGCGCCGCTGAAAAGCCAGATCAAGGTGAAGTGTTGGCTGTAGGCCCCGGCAAAACCAATGACAAAGGCGAAACAAAAGCCTTGTCGGTCAAAGTGGGTGATCGCGTACTGTTTGGTAAATACAGTGGTCAGTCCGTCAAAGTTGACGGTGACGAGCTACTCGTGATGAAAGAAGACGACCTGTTTGCGGTTGTCGAGAAGTAAAT
>CAZAIW010000194.1:0-4224 GCA_964485285.1 uncultured Burkholderiaceae bacterium
TCTTTATTCGCGCCGACCTCAATGTACCGCAAGATGATGCTGGCCGCATCACCGAAGACACCCGCATTCGCGCCTCGGTGCCCTGCATCCAAATGGCACTGGACGCGGGTGCAGCGGTCATGGTGACATCGCATCTGGGTCGTCCCACGGAAGGCGCTTTCAAGCCCGAAGACTCCCTGGCACCCGTTGCAGCACGCCTTGGCGAATTGCTGGGACGTGAGGTGCCGCTGCTGGCCAATTGGACGGGCGGCGTGAGCGTCGCTGCTGGCCAAGTGGTGATGCTGGAGAACTGCCGCGTCAACAAAGGCGAGAAAAAATGCGACGAAGCACTTGCGCGTCAAATGGCAAGCCTTTGCGACATCTTTGTGCACGATGCTTTTGGTACCGCGCACCGTGCCGAAGCCAGCACTTACGGCATAGCGCTGTACGCGCCCATCGCCTGCGCAGGGCCGCTGCTGGCGGCTGAGATGGACGCTATCTCCAAAGCGCTGGCAAATCCCAAGCGCCCGCTCGTGGCGATTGTGGCGGGCAGCAAAGTGTCTACCAAGCTCACCATCCTAGAAGCCTTATCCAGCAAGGTAGATGGGCTGATTGTGGGTGGCGGCATAGCCAACACCTTCATGCTGGCGGCGGGACTGAACATCGGCAAATCGCTGGCTGAACCTGACTTGGTGGAAGCCGCCAAAGCTGTGATCGCTTCCATGAAAGCACGTGGCGCTGATGTGCCCATTCCCACCGACGTGGTTTGCGCCAAAACCTTTAGCGCGGACGCGCCAGCCACTGTGAAAGCCGTGGCCGACGTGGCGGACGACGATTTGATTTTGGACATCGGCCCGCAGACCGCACAGCGCTTGGCTTCCCAGCTCATGCAGGCTGGAACCATTGTCTGGAATGGCCCCGTGGGCGTGTTCGAGTTTGCGGCGTTCGAGCAAGGCACCAAAACCATCGCCGAGGCGATTGCCAAGTCCAGTGCGTTCTCCATCGCAGGCGGTGGCGACACGCTGGCAGCCATTGCCAAGTACGGTATCGAGAAAGAAGTGAGCTATATCAGCACCGGGGGCGGCGCGTTTTTAGAGGTGCTGGAGGGCAAGACATTGCCTGCGTTTGAGGTGTTGGCGAAGCGGGCTGGGTGAGGGGGGGTTAAACAGGCAATAGGCTGAGCGGGCTGCACATCGTGGAGATGTTTGGCTCGCGTATTGGCACGATCACACTTCCAAGGCTAAGCACCTGCATCGCTATCATTTGCATTCGACATTCGGCGCATTTCAATTTGGGAGATCAAACATGCAGTTCTATAAAAATGGCTTTAGAGGTGGCAACCCTGATATCAAGGAAGCAGCGCCGAATCGACGCAACCGTGGTCTGCACGAGCCATTGCCCGAAAAGGTGGATGTGCTGATTTCGGGGACAGGGCCTGCAGGTTTGTGTCTGGCTGCGCAGCTGTCGCAGTTTCCAGAAATCAGCACGATGATCGTTGAACGCATGCCTAGCAACATCATCAAGGGCAAGGCAGATGGCATCAACACGCGCACGATGGAGATGTTTCAAGCTTTTGGTTTTGCCGATAAGGTCAAGCGTGAAACTTACTGGGTCAACCAAACGGCCTTTTGGATGCCAGACCCCAATAATCCAGATCACATCAAGCGTGTGGGGCGCGTGCAAGATGTGGCTGATGACAGCTCGGAGATGCCACACATTTTGATCAACCAAGCGAGACTGCATGAGTTGTTTTTGGAGGTGATGAAAAATTCGCCATCGCGACTAGAGCCCGACTACGGCTGGGAGGTGGTGGGACTCTCCATTGATCCCACGACCGATGACCACCCTGTGACGGTGACTTTGAAAGATGCCAGTGGCATTAATTGGTGGGCCACACGAACTGTTCGAGCGAATTATGTGGTGGGTTGTGATGGTGCGCATTCAGCGGTGCGCAAATCGATAGGTGGCCAGTTGCATGGCGATGCTGCGCATCAAGCTTGGGGTGTGATGGACATTCTGGCAAACACCGATTTCCCCGACGTGCGTCAGAAGTGTTTGATCTCTTCGGCCAGCGAAGGCAATGTGCTCATCCTGCCACGTGAGGGCGGTTATGTGTTTCGCATGTACGTCGAGCTTGATAAGCTGCGGCCTGATGAAAAAGCAGCGCAGCGCAAGCTCACGCAGGACGACATGATTGCAGCTGCCAATCGCATCATCAAGCCTTATTCGATTGATGTGAAGGAAGTCGTTTGGTGGTCGATCTACGACATTGGACACAGCATCACAGACCGATTTGATGATGTGCCAGAGGGCGAGGACAGAAACCCGCGCGTCTTCACAGCGGGTGATGCGTGTCACACCCATTCACCCAAAGCAGGTCAGGGGATGAATGTGTCGATGCAAGATACGTTCAATCTAGGTTGGAAGTTGGTGCATGTGCTGCAAGGCAGAGCCGATGCCCGTTTGCTGCGCAGCTATTCCAAAGAGCGATTGACCGAGGCCAAGCGATTGGTAGAGACCGATCACAAATGGGCGCGCGTGATGTCCGCTCCCACCACGCAAGCTGAGCGTGATGGGACAGAGGAACCACGCATCATCCGTCAGTTCAAAGAGAACTTGGAGTTCACAGGCGGTACTGCCGTGAAGTACGACACGTCTTATTTGTTTGCTGCCAGTGCACACCAAGCGTTGGCCAAAGGGGAAGAGGTCGGTCGCCGCTTCCATTCAGCGCCCGTGGTGCGTTTGTCAGATGTCAAACCCATGCAGCTGGGGCATGTGGCCGAGGCCGACGCGCGTTGGCGCATTTATGCGTTTGCTGGCAAGGCCGATGGCTCACATCCCGGCTCGGCGATTCATCTGCTGTCGGACTGGTTGGAGACCCATCCGCATTCACCCATCGTGATGCACACGCGCCAAGGCGAAGACATTGATGCAGTGATCGATTTGCGGGCCGTGTTTCAGCAAACGTTTGAGCAACTGGCCTACGAGAGCATGCCGTCCTTGCTTAAACCTAAAACGGGCAAGCTCGGGCTGCAGGACCACGAAAAAATCTTCTGTGTTGATCACAAGGGCGCGGGTGACATCTTTGACATGCGCGGTATCAACCGAGACACAGGCTGCATGGTGGTGGTTCGTCCCGACCAGTACGTGGCGCATGTTTTACCTCTGAATGGCTTTGAAGAGTTGGCGGCATTCTTTGCCAACATCCTGAGCGAACGCGCTTAGCGGGCATGGACTAGAGGCGTTTATCATCACCTCCAGCTGCGCTCAATGGGAGCGCGGCAGTCACTGCGACTTAACTGAAGGAAAAATAATGGCCAGGCATGCAACCAAAATTGTGGCGACATTGGGTCCCGCATCGAGCGATCCAGCGCTCTTACAAAAGATGATCGAGGCGGGCGTGAACGTCGTCCGCTTGAACTTTAGCCACGGTGTGGCGCAAGACCATATCGACCGCGCAGCCATGGTGCGTGCGGCTTCTAAGGCGGCTGGGCGTGAAGTGGCGATCATGGCTGACTTGCAAGGTCCCAAGATTCGGGTGGGTAAGTTCGCCAAAGAGTTCACCATGCTCAAAGAAGGTGCCAGTTTTATTTTGGATGCCGCACGCACCGAGTTGGGTGATGATTTGGCGGTTGGACTGGACTACAAAGAGTTGCCCCGTGACGTGAAGGCGGGTGATGTGCTCTTGCTGAACGATGGTTTGATTGTGCTGACTGTCGATAAAGTGGTGCGCGAGCAGGTGTTTACCACCGTGACGGTGGGCGGCAAGCTGTCAAACAACAAAGGCATCAATAAAAAAGGTGGTGGTCTTACGGCACCAGCTTTAACCGCCAAGGACATGGAAGACATTAAAACAGCCATGGCGTTTCAAGCGGATTACGTGGCGGTGAGCTTCCCGCAAAACGCCACCGATATGGAGATGGCGCGTCAACTGTGCAACGTGGCGGCAAGCGAATACAAACACAAGCCGCTGCTGATCGCCAAGATCGAGCGCGCCGAGGCGATTCCCAAACTGGAGGAGATCATCCGCGCGTCGGACTCCATCATGGTGGCGCGTGGCGACCTTGCTATTGAGGTGGGCAACGCCGCTGTGCCTGCGCTGCAAAAGCGCATGATCCGCATGGCACGCGAAATGGACAAAACGGTAATCACGGCCACACAGATGATGGAGAGCATGATTACCAATCCAGTGCCCACCCGTGCCGAAGTCAGTGACGTGGCCAACGCGGTGCTCGACGGTACGGA
>CAZAIW010000195.1:0-4215 GCA_964485285.1 uncultured Burkholderiaceae bacterium
CACTTTGTTCGAGACGCTTCCGGCTGTGGTGATGCTGACGTTGGCTTTGCTGATCACACCGCCCGTCGCATTAACCGTTTGGATGGTGTAGCCCGTCACACTGCCATTGACCACATTGGTCGCATTGGTAAAGTTAATCGTTAGTCCGGTTCCTGCGGCTGCTTGGTTATAGGCTAGCGTGATGGTTGCATTACTGTTCAGCGTATCACCGTCGATTAAGCCCGTCGCTGCATACGTTGTTCCGTTAATGCTACTTGCATTGGCGGTTGTGTCGTATACCTTGCTGCTGTTGCTGGCCGTCAGCGTTATATTGGGCGCAATGCGATAAAACACATTTAACCCTTGCGTGCTATTGACCGTACCGCCATTGGCCGCCGTGTTATAGGCTTTGGTTGTATTGCCTGTCGCGTTGCTAATCGTCGCTTGGTATGCCGATGTATTGGCACCGGTCACATTAGGATTACCGCTATAAATGACCACCGTACCTGCCGTACCTGCGGACAAGGTTTTACCTGTCATATTACTTGCGACCACATTCCCACCTGACGTATTACCTGCCGCAAAGTTGCTACCTGCTAACAAATAAATACTGTTGCTAGCGGTTATATTATTGCCCAGCGTCACATTGCCTTGCGTGGCATTGACAGTTACCGTGTTTGCCGTGCCCGATGCATTAATATAACCATTGAGCACAATGTCATTGGTATTACTAATACTGACATTTGCTGACCCGCTGGTTATCGCAAGACCCGTTCCATTCACGTAAAGTGTGTTATTCGCATTATTTGCTGATAAATTGATGTTTGTAAACCCTGTTGCATTTACTCCTACACCTGCGGTAGAACCAAATTTGATTTTATCGCCAACTATCGATAGCGTCGCATTATTTCCGTCATTATTGATGCCCACACCTGAAACGATATTAACACTGGTTCCCGTAGCAGACGAACCCATCACCGTTAAACTGCCGCTGGTTACATTGATGGTGTTTGTAGAGACACCGAATGAGACACCCAAACCACTTCCTGATAGACCACTCAAACTGACATTGCCAGCAGAGGTTAGACTACCGCCAGGGTTAAACAAAATACCCGCTCCCGTAGCAAAACTGGAGCCTCTGATATTGAGCGTGCCTCCATTTGCATTGACCATTGAGTTAGAGTTTATAAAATAAAATCCGGTACTGCCGCCAGAGCCAATGAGGCTTGTATTGCCTGCATTACTGACATTAACACCCCCCTGAAAATAAACGCTAATACTACCTGTACTTGAAGCGTCGCCCTGCACGTTCATCGTACCGCTAGCATTACTGTTGTTAATAAAAAATCTTGCTGAACTGTAGAGGCCATAAGAGCCCGCCGCACTTGAACTGCCCGTCACGCAAGTTGTGCCAGCGCCTGTTTGATTGATATTAGCGCTAGTAACTGCCAAGCCCATAGCCCCCGATGCCGATGAGCCATATACAGATATATTGCCCGCTTTTGTATTTGTTGTATTTAATGCGCCCGAGATATTAACCCCGCGACCCGTGCCATTGCTGGCGTTACCCACGACGGACACCGAGCCACTGTTGCCGTTATTAACCAGCGAGGTTGAGCTGCCAGCATAAACGCCATCACCAGCATTCGATACTCCAAGTACCGTCAACGTGCCGTTGCCGCTGTTAACCAAGCTGCTACCTAGACTCACCCCCGCGCCGCCGTTACTCGAGCCAGCAACCGTGAGGTTGCCTGCCGTAGCACTCACACCAACGCCCGAGAAGTTAACACCAATGCCGTCGTTGGCCGTACCTGCCAAATAGATCGTGCCACTGGCGTTGCTGTTGGATACAGTCAAAGCACCCGCCAAGCCTAAGCCATCTGATGAGCCGTTGAAGGTTCGAGCAACAAGCGACACATTGCCCGAGCCGGTGTTGTTTAGCGTTGTGGTGGTGCCAACTGAAATGCCCTCGCCGCTGTTAGATGTACCTACTACGCTGGTGTTGCCACTGCTGGAAGCATTCACCGTCAGCGCCCCGGTGATGCTGACACCAGCGCCCGTACCATTGCTAGCATTGCCTGATACCAAGATATTGCCGCTCGTACCGTTGTTATTAAGCGTCAAAGAATTAAGAATCACACTATCAAGACCACTAGCGGCATTTTTTCCCGACACAGATAATGTGCCGTTCCCGCTGTTGTTCAGTGTGGCAATGCCTAATACGACACCATAGCCCCCCACGCCAATGCTGGTGCCCGCTATCACTACATCGCCATTGCTACTGGTCGCTACAACGTTATGCAAGTTAACAGCCGTTTCGTTCCCTGTAGCCGTCACATAAACACCACCCGATGCGTTGGTGTTCGTCATGCTTGTAAGCCCTATGATTTCCAGCGCTGCTCGATTTGCGTTCAGCCCATTGGCTGCAAGCGTGATATTGCCAGAACCCGTGTTGGTAATAGATGCAGTGCTGCACGCCAAAAATCCCGCTGAAGAAGTACCGCCATTTGCCGTCAGTGTTGTGTTGCCGCTTGACGAGGCGTTAACCGTTAAGGTGCCATTCAACCGAAGAGCCGCGCGCGTTGTATTAGGTGCACTGCTTGTCCCCGTTACAAACAATGAGCCACTAGTCCCGTTATTGACAATCGCCACATTGCTATCTGCATAAACGCCGTCATTCCTATTCGACGACCCCAGTACCGTTAGCGTGCCATTGCCGCTGTTAACCAAGCTGCTACCTAGACTCACCCCCGCGCCGCCGTTACTCGAGCCAGCAACCGTGAGGTTGCCTGCCGTAGCACTCACACCAACGCCCGAGAAGTTAACACCAATGCCGCCGTTGGCCGTACCTGCCAAATAAATCGTGCCACTGGCGTTGCTGTTGGATACAACCAAATTTCCGCCCAGCGCTAAACCATCCGATGAACCTGTGAGCACACGCGCCGTGAGCGACACATTGCCCGAGCCGGTGTTGTTTAGCGTTGTGGTGGTACCAACCGAAACACCCTGGCCGCTGTTAGATGTCCCCACCACGCTGGTGTTACCACTGCTGGAAGCATTCACCCTCAGCGACCCGGTGATGATGACCCCACGGCCCGTGCCATTGCTGGCATTCCCCACGACGGCCACCGAGCCACTGGTGCCGTTATTAACAATAGATGTGTCCACATTAATCTGAACCCCATTTAATGCATTGCTGGAACCCTCCACCGACAGCGTTCCATTACCCAAATTGGACAGGCTTAACGAGCCGACCATCACCATACCGTGCCCCGTTTGAGTCGACCCATAAACAAGCGCTGCCTGACCACTCGAACAAACCGACAGGCTAGCGAGGCTCATTCCAGAGCTCGTATTCGACACACCCCGGAGCGACACGATGCCACTGGCATTGCTATTGGTCATGGTGACCACATTCGCAGCAATGCCAAGAGAACCACCCAAGCCTGAGCCCGCAACGGATAAATTGCCCGCCCCGGTATTGTTCATCGTCAGGTTATGGTTGGCAAAATAGAGGCCAGTGTTTCCTGCGGAAGAGCCTGACAAGCTGGTATTACCGCTGGAGGAGGCTTGTATCGTTAGCGTGCCTGCACTGCCCAGATAAAAAGAACGCCCCGTGTTGGAGGTACCCGCAACATTAAGCGATCCGCTGGTGCCGTTATTAACAAACGAGACGTTGCCGATACCATAAACGCCGTAGTCGGTATTCGACGACCCCAGTACCGTTAGCGTGCCATTGCCGCTGTTAACCAAGCTGCTACCTAGACTCACCCCCGCGCCGCCGTTACTCGAGCCAGCAACCGTGAGGTTGCCTGCCGTAGCACTCACACCAACGCCCGAGAAGTTAACACCAATGCCGTCGTTGGCCGTACCTGCCAAATAGATCGTGCCACTGGCGTTGCTGTTCGATGCGGTCAAGGCACTCACCAAGCCTAAGCCATCTGATGAAGCACTGAAGGTTCGGGCAACAAGCGACACATTGCCCGAGCCGGTGTTGTTTAGCGTTGTGGTGCTACCAACTGAAATGCCCTGGCCGCTGTTAGATGTCCCCACCACGCTGCTGTTACCACTGCTGGAAGCATTCACCGTCAACGCCCCTGAGACATTGACCCCGCTGCCCGCGCCATTGCTGGCATTACCCACGACGGCCACCGAGCCACTCGTGCCGTTATTAACCATCAATGCCGAGCTGACACAAATCCCATCAACCGCATTGCTGGAACCTGCTACCACGAG
>CAZAIW010000196.1:0-4213 GCA_964485285.1 uncultured Burkholderiaceae bacterium
CGGTGGCAAAGCTGGAGCCCTTGTCGCGCATCTCGGACAGGATGAAGTTGGTGGTGCCATTGATGATGCCTGCCACCCACTCGATACGGTTGGCGGTCAAGCCCTCGCGCAGCGTTTTAATAATCGGGATGCCACCCGCCACAGCCGCTTCAAACAAAACCATCACACCTTGGCCGCCCTTGGCTTTGGCGGCGGCAGAAAAAATCTCATCACCATGAACGGCCAGCAGCGCTTTGTTGGCCGTGACCACGTGCTTGCCTGCGGCGATGGCCTCCAGCACCAAAGTCTTAGCAATGCCGTAGCCGCCAATCAGTTCAATCACGACATCGATCTGGGGGTTGGCGATCACGGCGCGTGCGTCGCTCACTACCTGCGCCTTATCGCCCACCACAGCCTTGGCTCTTTCGGTGTCTAAGTCTGCCACCATGGTCAGCTCGATCGCGCGTCCGGTGCGGCGCACGATCTCGGCTTGGTTGCGCTGCAAAACTGTAAACACGCCGCTACCCACGGTGCCAATGCCTAAGAGTCCAACTTTGAGTGGTTTCATGCTGCTTTTTCTTTCTTTATTTTTTCATTCTGCTCGTCCGGAGCTTGTCTACATGCAGGCTTCGACAAGTCGAGCCTGAGCGGGGTTTAACGCTTGCTATGTCTTTTTCTATAACTCGCCAAGAACTTGGCGATGCGGGTAATAGCCTCGCGCAAGTCATCTTCGTGGGGCAAGAACACAATGCGGAAGTGGTTGTTATCAATCCAATTAAATCCGGTGCCCTGAACCAAAAGAACCTTGGTCTCGTTGAGTAACTCGTACATAAACTCTTGGTCATCTTGGATGGGATACATCTCGGGGTCAAGCCTTGGGAACATGTACATGGCAGCGCTGGGCTTGTTACACGTGACCCCTGGAATGGCGGTGATCAGCTCATACGCCAGATCACGCTGGCGGCGCAACCGGCCCCCCTCGCTCACCAAATCTTTAATGGTTTGATAACCCCCCAGCGCGGTCTGGATGCCCCACTGCGCCACCACATTGGCGCACAGCCGCATCGAGGCCAGCATGGTCAACCCTTCGATGTAATCTTTCGCGCCACGCTTATCACCCGACACCACCAACCAGCCTGCGCGGTAACCGCAGGCGCGATAGCTTTTGCTCATGGAGTTAAACGTCAGCGTCAGCACATCGGTGGAGAGCGAACCAATGGCGGTGTGCACGGCATCGTCGTACAGCACCTTGTCGTAGACCTCGTCAGCAAAGATGATGAGATCGTGCTCGCGTGCAATTTGAATAATGGCTTTGAGCATCTCGTCGCTGTAGAGTGCCCCGGTTGGGTTGTTGGGGTTGATCACCACAATCCCCTTGGTGCGCGGTGTCACCTTCGCCCGCATGTCATCTAAATTGGGCATCCAGCCATTGGCCTCATCGCACAGGTAATGCACGGGGGTGCCGCCCGAGAGGCTCACCGCCGCTGTCCACAGGGGATAGTCGGGGGTTGGCACCAACATTTCGTCGCCATCGTTGAGCAGCGCATTGGTCGCCATCACGATCAGCTCGGACGCTCCGTTACCAATGTAGATGTCCTCTAACCCCACGCCTTTGACCTGCCGCTCTTGGCAATACTGCATCACGGCCTTGCGTGCACTAAAAATCCCTTTGCTGTCTGAATACGCCGCCGCCGCTGGCATATTGCGGATCATGTCTTGCCTGATCTCATCCGGCGCATCAAAGCCGAACGCGCCCACATTTCCGATGTTGAGTTTGATGATGGCGTGACCCTCGTCTTCCATGCGTTTGGCTGCGTCCATCACCGGGCCGCGAATGTCATAGCAGACGTTTTGAAGTTTGGTTGATTTTTGAATGATTTTCATAGGGCAATTGTCCCATAATCACCCCATGAAATTTCAGCCCGATAAAACCGACAGCGTCCTCATCACGGCCTACGACGCAAGCAGCATCCGTATCGGCGGCGACACCATCACGCAAAGCTTTGTTTTGGGCTCACGCGGCGCGCGTTTTGCTTGGGATGCCGCTAGGTTTGAAGACCTCACGCCCGAGCACTTTGCAAGGCTTGCCCAGAGTCAACCCGAGCTCGTCATTTTTGGCAGCGGCAGCACGCTTCAGTTTCCGCACCCTCGCTTGCTTGCGGCGCTGATGCGAGCACGTATTGGCGTTGAGACCATGGACACGCCCGCCGCATGCCGCACTTACAACATTTTGGCGGCTGAAGGGCGGCACGTCGTGGGCGCGTTTTTAATCGCGTAGCGAGTCCTTGATTCGCCCTATTTTTTAAATGGATTGCTAAAGCGCCCATCGCTGGCAAGACTATCGTCGTTCAGCGTATTTAAAAAAGCGATGATGTCCAGCTTATCCTGTGCCGTTAAATTGAGTCCACCCGCAGGCAAACGGTTGACATCAAGCGCTGGCCGACCATCCGATGCTGTGCCACTCGCTAGGATGCCTGTGTCGTAATGATCCATCACTTCAGCCAGCGTGGCAAAGCGGCCATCGTGCATAAAGCGTCCCTGCACACCCACATTTTTCAGCGAAGGCGATTTAAAAATCCGCGTCTCACCTGCGTCCAATCCATTACTACGTGAATTGCTATTAAGCGCGAACGTCGGTGGTTGATGGCATCCCGCGCAGCCCTTGCCTGTGCCATTGGGAGGTGGCGGTGCTATGAAAAGTATGCGCCCCCGCTCCTCCGATGCCGTAAACCGATTGGCCGCAGGAATATCGGTTCCATCTAATGGACGAGCAAAATTTTGATTGGTATTCACACGCCCATTCGCGGCAAACACCACGGCATAAGCCCGATCCCATTTGCTGTTGCTGGAAATGATGGCACGCTGGTACTGTGCGAGCGCGTTTTGCACCCGCGCCTCGGTGATCGCGCTATCGCCAAACACCCATGTAAACAGCTCTGTGTAATACGGGAGGGCTTGCATCTTGGTTACCAAGGCTGCAAAGCCACCGTGCGAGCTATCAAAGCCCATCTCCACCGCGTTTTGAATCGGCTGCGTGGCCTGAATCTCCAGCGTTGCGGCGCGTTTATCCCAAAACATCGTCGCCGTGCCGCCCGCAGGCGCTTGATAAAACGCCACATTCGCCAAGCGCATGGCGTGCGCAGAAGTAAACGCCGATCCGCTAAAGCCCGTGCTGAACTGCGCGGTATCAGCAAAGCCCATGCTTTGCACATGGCACGACGCACACGACTTGGTGTTGTTAAAGCTTAAGCGCACATCGTTAAACAACACCCGCCCCAGCGTGGCACCCTTGTCCGTGAGTACATTGGTAGTTTGATTGCGCGTGGCCAAGAGCGCCGCGTCGTAATGCGCAGGCAGTGCAGGCGCAGCGTAGTTCTGCGGTGCGGTCGGGTCTACCGTGGTGTACGCATACGTATTGGGATACAGCACCGCCACCGAAGTACTGCTGCTAGGCGAACCACTGCCGCCGCAGCCCACCAGCGCTGCCGCAAACAGACACAGCAGGCTTGCAACCATCGATAAACGAAACCGCATCTTGCTACGGCTCATGCTATTGCTCCAGCGCTGCAAAAGCATCTATCACGGCTAAAGGCGCTTGCACCAACTCAATCAACACACCCTCGCCACCAATGGGGAACTCGTCGTTCGCCTTGGGATGCAAAAACGTGATGTCAAACCCCGCTGCGCCTTTGCGGATGCCGCCCGGCGCAAAGCGCACACCTTTGGCAGAGAGCCACTCCACGGCTTTGGGCAAATCGTCAATCCACAGCCCCACGTGGTTGAGCGGTGTGGCGTGAACGGCAGGCTTCTTCTCAACGTCCATGGGCTGCATCAAATCAACCTCGACCTTGAGCGCACCTTTGCCCATCGCGCAGATGTCCTCATCCACGTTTTCGCGCTCGCTTTGAAACGTGCCCGTTACCTCTAAACCCAGCATGTCCACCCACAACTCGCGCAAGCGGGATTTGCTGGTGCCACCAATGGCAATTTGTTGAATACCTAAAACTTTGAAGGGGCGCTGTGCGGTGCTCATGCTGAGTATCTTTCGTTGTGAATTAGTTATTGGGGAAGTGGTGCTTAAACCACGCTTGGTATTCGGGGGTGGCGCGTAGCGATGCTAAATCGTCGTCGGTTTGCCAGTGGTCGGGGAAATTTATTGCAGCCACGCGGCTCATTTCTAGCTGCGCCAACGCCTCGCTCAAGCGGCCTTGCAAGCTGTAGCAGCATGCCAAGT
>CAZAIW010000197.1:0-4192 GCA_964485285.1 uncultured Burkholderiaceae bacterium
TCTATGAAGGCGGCATCGCCAACATGAACTACTCGATCTCTAACAACGCTGAGTACGGCGAATATGTGACCGGCCCTCGCATTGTGACGGCCGAAACCAAGGCGGTCATGAAGCAATGTCTAAAAGACATTCAAACGGGCGAATATGCCAAGAGCTTCATTTTGGAGAATAAAGCGGGTGCGCCAACGCTCATAAGTCGTCGTCGCCTCAACGCAGAGCATCCGATTGAAATTGTGGGCGAAAAACTGCGTGCGATGATGCCTTGGATTAAGGCCAATAAATTAGTTGATAAATCTCGCAACTAATTGGTTCGTTTGAGCTGGGGGGCCGCGTCGTCGTGTGACTGCGCGGCTTTTTCACTTTTCTCATTAAACTAACTCACTATGCAAGACCCTACCTCATCAAACCTTGACGCAACTCAGTCATACAAACCGCCACGGCACAAGGGCATTTATGTGCTGCCTAATCTATTTACCCTAGCTGCTTTGTTTGGCGCGTTTTACGCGATTGTGATGGCCATGGATGGGCGTTTTGATTTGTCTGCAGTTGGCATTTTTGCCGCCATGGTGCTTGATAGCTTAGATGGGCGCGTGGCACGCATGACGAACACGCAAAGCGAGTTTGGTGCGCAAATGGATTCACTGGCCGATATGGTGTCGTTTGGGGCTGCTCCAGCTTTGATCGCTTACGAGTGGGCGCTACGTGACATTGGACGCTGGGGCTGGATGGCTGCGTTTGTTTATTGCGCCTGCGCCGCGCTACGCTTAGCTCGATTTAATGTGAACACGGCGGTGGTTGATAAACGTTATTTTCAGGGTTTGCCATCACCTGCGGCTGCAGCTTTGGTGGTTGGCTTTATGTGGATGTGTCTAGAGCTGGGTATGAGTGGAAAGAGTGTTGTCTGGTTGATGTTTGCTGTAACGTTGTATACGGGCTTGACAATGGTGACTAATGTGCCTTTTTACAGTTTTAAAGATTTACACATGAAAAAAAGTGTTCCTTTTGTTGTGTTGGTACTCCTTGCACTCATCATTGCTCTGATTAGCTTAGGTCCAGCGTATGGGTTGTTTGGCATTTTTGTTGTTTATGGATTGAGTGGATATGCTGTGTTGGTCTATAAACGCATGAAAGGACAGATGGTCAGCGTGATCAGCACCTCAATTGACGAACCGGACGAAAAAGGCCTGCACCAGTAGTCGCCGTAATCATGAACGGCTAGCCTGTTTGGCTATAAAAAAAGCGGCTTGTTATCAAGCCGCTTTTTTGTTTGCGTCCTAGGTTCTTTTGCCAGTTATCTTTCCAGTTGTTTTGCTAGAAGTGCTGGGAGATGACCGGGGGAACTGCTGCTACGTTAATCTCGCTCGCCACCAAAAATGCCCAGCAAGTTGAGCAGGCTTTGGAAGATATTCACAAGGTCAAGATAAATGGACAGCGTCGCGCTGATGTAGTTGGTCTCGCCTCCATCTAGTACTTGCTTGATGTCGTACAGCATATAAGCGCTAAAAATAGCAATGGAGAGGGTGCTAATCGCAGCCATCATGGCAGTAGAACCAATCCAGATGTTGATGAGCGATGAAACGAGAAGAACCACCACACCCCAAAAGAGCCATTTGCCCATGCCGGAGATGTCGCGCTTGATGGTTGTGGCCAGTGTTGCCATGGCAAAGAACACGCCAGCGGTGCCGCCAAAGGCGGTCATGATGAGCGCTGTACCATTTCTAAAGCGCAGTGTGTGCTCAATGATGCCCGACAGAATAAGACCGACAAAAAACGTAAACGCGAGTAGGACGAATACGCCTTTGCTGCTTTCTTGTGTGCGCTTAATGGCGTAGATAAAACCAAACATGCCAGCCAAAAGCGCAATAAATCCTAGGATGCCACCAAACATGCGCGAAAAGCCTAATTGAACGCCCAAATAGGCACCCAGAACCGTTGGTAGCAAGCTGATCGCTAGTAGCGCATAGGTGTTGCGTAGCACGCGGTTGCGCTCGAGCGATCCTACGGTGGCAACTTGCCCAAAGGCATGGTCATTGAGTTGATGGATGTTGTCAGACATGAGATGTACTCCTTGTAAAGTGATGACAGGCGGATTCTAGTTCGTAAATAAGGCGATAGGTTGGCGATTTCAAGGGGCAAGCCTAGAGCGCTCCCAGCGGTCATGGATGCGCTCATACAGCAGGCGATCATGCAGCCGGTTAGGGCGTCCTTGCCAAAACTCAAAGCGATCGGGAATAAGGCGATACCCACCCCAATGCGCAGGGCGCACGGGATGCTCACCGTATTGCTTGGCCGCCTGATCCATATTGGCTTCTAGCTCGGCACGGCTGGCAACCCTTGCCGACTGAGGGCTGGCGATGGCTCCTAGCTGCGAGGGCACAGGGCGCATGGCGAAGTATTCATCGCTCATGGCGGCATCAACGCGCTCGACGATACCTTCTATGCGAATCACGCGCTCCAATTCAACCCAGTGAAACTGCAAGGCGGCGTAGGGGTTACCGGCAAGCTCTTGGCCTTTGCGGCTTTGGTAGTTGGTAAACCAAACAATGCCGCGAGCATCAAAGTTTTTAATCAACATGATGCGGGTGCTGGGGCGCAAATCTGAGCCCACCGTGGCGAGCGTCATGGCGTTGGGTTCTGGGATTTGGGCGGCAATGGCCTCACTCAGCCACTGTTCAAATTGTTGCAGGGGTTGGGCGTGAGACGATGCCTCATCGAGGGCCGCGTTTTCATAGCTCTTACGCAGATGCGCCAGTGAAGCCGCCAGTGACGATGATGACGCAGATGATGGAGTGGGAGTAGGTGCAGATGTTGTCATGAGCTGAGTTTAGTGTGTTGAGTTCTCATTTACTTATAATTTATTAGTATATAACTACAAATTTAAAGTAGTTTGAAAAAGTGCCTTGTTCCCCTACAGTCGCTGCTCTTGGCCGTGTGCCCTAGGAGTGTTATGGATCAAACAGCGTTTATTTTTGCAGGATTTGCCGTCGGATTGATTGTCGGCATGACCGGAGTTGGGGGTGGGGCACTGATGACACCTTTGCTGATTTTTACTTTTGGTATTAAGCCATCGCTGGCTGTGGGGACCGATTTACTGTTTGCCGCCTTTACTAAAATGGGCGGTTTGGTCAATTTAGCGGTCGAGCGGCGCGTCGAGTGGCGCATTGTGGGTGCCCTCAGCGCCGGGAGTGTGCCCGCATCGCTGTTGACGCTGTATGTGATTCATGTTTATGGACAAGAACCTAGCTTTCAAATGGTGATTACAAGAACGCTGGGCGGAGCGCTGATTTTGACTTCGATTGCCACGCTGTACAAAGCGCTACGCGGCAGGGGTGCGGCGCGTAAGCCCATTGATGCGGCCACGGAGTCGAATCAGCCGATTCACTTTGCGTTGCCAATGGTATTTGGCGCTTTGGTGGGGGTTTTGATTACCATTACCTCGGTGGGTGCCGGGGCGATTGGCGTGATGGCGCTCATGCTGCTGTATCCAAAGTTATCGCTGGGGCGTATCGTCGCCGCTGACATTGCGTATGCCATTCCCATTACCTTGATCGCAGGCTTGGGTCATGCCTCGCTAGGAACGGTGGATTGGGCGCTTTTGTTCAAGCTCTTGGCCGGCTCTTTGCCAGGCGTTTGGCTCGGTACGCGCCTAGGGCCACGCATGCCCGAAGCGCTCATCCGAATCTTGCTCGCATGTCTCATTGCCTACGCAGGCATCAAGTTACTCTTCCGCTAAATACCGCTTCGCTCTAAACACGAAACACACGACGCTTTACTTCTAACTTCTATGTACCAATACACCGAATTCGATCAACAATTTGTCAAGCTGCGCGCGGCGC
This sequence comes from uncultured Burkholderiaceae bacterium, assembly GCA_964485285.1. Classification (GTDB taxonomy): domain Bacteria; phylum Pseudomonadota; class Gammaproteobacteria; order Burkholderiales; family Burkholderiaceae_C; genus JASGCK01. The sequence goes on from CAZAIW010000197.1 coordinate 3,837, forward strand.
AATACCGCGATCAACTCCAGCGTCATTTAGCGGGTCAACTGCCAGATGACGACTTTCGTCCGCTGCGCCTACAAAACGGCTGGTATGTGCAGCGTCATGCGCCCATGCTGCGCGTGGCGATTCCTTATGGGGAGCTCTCCAGCGCACAGATGCGCGTACTGGCAACCATCGCCCGAGATTTTGACAAAGTCACCACCGACGAGTTTGGTAGCCAATTCAAAGGCAGAGGCGGTTATGGGCACTTCACGACTCGGCAAAACATCCAGTTCAATTGGATAGCGCTTGCTAAAAGCGCCGATGTGATGGATTTGCTGGCCAGCGTTCATATGCATGGCATCCAGACCAGCGGCAACTGC
>CAZAIW010000198.1:0-4111 GCA_964485285.1 uncultured Burkholderiaceae bacterium
CCAATGGCCATGGCGGTGCGCAGTGTTTCTTGGCACTGCGTGGGGCCACAGGAGACGGCAATGACTTCGGCGACGGCACCACGTTCGCGCAAGCGAGTCGCTTCTTCGACGGCAATTTCGTCAAATGGATTCATGCTCATCTTGACACCAGCTAAATCCATGCCCGAGCCATCCGACTTGACGCGCACTTTGACGTTGTAATCCACCACACGCTTAACAGCGACCAATACTTTCATAATCAGACTCCAAGGTTAATGTGACTTTTAATTTTAGGCTCTAGGCTTGGCACTGCCTGACACAGTGACAAGGATCGAAAAAAAGAACGATCGTGCTTTTATTGTAGCGGGTCGACTCAACCGCGATAACTTGGATCGATCCGATCAACGATACGCTGCAGTGCATCAAACGCATCTTGCCCGCCGCCAAATTGGGGATCGAAGTTCAACGAATCGCGCACACATTTTTCAAGTACGGGCACGGGAATTGGCAAAGTCGCACCCATTGATTGCGAGGCCAATTGAACCTCACATGCGCGGTTGACCAGCCACATCAGTGAAAAAGCATGAGCCAAATTAAAACCAATCGTCACCGGCCCATGGCTGCGCAGCAGCAAGACGGGCATGCCTTGTGCACTATCGAGAATGCGTACCCCTTCGTCCAAATGAACGGTGATGCCCTCAAAGTCGTGATAGGCGATTTTTCCGTACAGCTGGGCGGCATAAAAATTGGTGAACGACAAACCATCTTTCAAACAACACACGGCTTGCGTGGCCGTGGTGTGCACGTGCATCACGCAGTGCGCGTTGGGCACACGTTCATGAATGGCACCATGAAACGTAAAGCCGGCAGGATTGATAGGCCAATCGGAATGACCGATGATGTTGCCGCGCACATCGACTTTGACCAAGTTGGACGCGCGCACCTCGGAGTAGTGCAGGCCGAACGGATTGATGAGGAAGTGCGCATCCTCACCCGGCACACGCAGGGAAATATGGTTGTAGATGAGCTCAGTCCATCCTAAGTAATCCGCGATGCGGTAGGCGGCTGCTAGTTGGACACGAGCCTTCCATTCGGATTCGCTGCATGCGTCAGGGCGTGGGTAAGTAGTTTGAAAATTTGCCATGATGGGTCACTGCTCCAATTTAATAGACGGTGGGAGCGTGAGGAGTGCCCTCACGACGAGAGCCTTTGAATGCGACCGCCAACTCCGTGGCCGTTCGGACGAGCAAGGTGGTATCAACGCCGACGGCGACAAACTGCGCTCCCGCCTCTAAGTACATGTGTGCCATTTTTTGATCGGTCATCAAAATGCCTGCGGCCTTTCCTGCCGCGCGTACGGTTGCAATGCCTTGCAACATGGTTTTAACGACTTCGGGATGGGTGGGTTGCCCGAGGTAGCCCATGGCAGCCGACAAATCGGCAGGGCCAAAGAAAACCCCATCCACCCCTTCTACAGCAGCAATCGCTTTCAGATTTTTCACAGCCAGCGTTGTTTCAGCCTGAACCAGTAGGCACATCTCATCACCTGCATTTTTTAAATAATCGGTGACTTGATTCCAGCGAGATGCACGCGCAAGCGCCGCACCCACACCGCGAATCCCATGGGGTGGGTAGCGCATCGCTTGAACCATGCGCTGTGCTTGTTCAGGTGTATCAACCATAGGCACTAGCAAGGTTTGTGCTCCCACATCAAGGTATTGTTTGATCAAGGCCACATCGCCTTGCACGGGGCGAACAATGGGATGAACGGGATAAGGTGCCACGGCCCGAAGTTGCTCCAATATCGTGCGGACATTATTTGGCGCATGTTCACCATCGAGCAGCAACCAATCAAATCCGCAACCGGCTAAGGCCTCGGCCACATTGGAGTCTGCCAAACCCACCCACAAACCAATTTGATTTTTCCCAGCTTGAAGTGCCGCGCGAAAACTATTTTTAGCTATTTGCATGTTGGAGTCCTATCCCAAAAAACGAAATTGGAGTTGACCGAGTTCACCATAGTCAGCCTCAAACACATCGCCCAGTTTGGCGGGCGCGGGCTTGGTGAAGGAGCCAGCCAACACGATCTCGCCGGCCGACAAGTGCTCACCCCAAGGGGCGAGCTTGTTGGCTAGCCAAGCAATGCCCACCGCGGGGTGGCCTTGCACGCCAGCGGCCAAGCCGGTCTCTTCAACCACCCCGTTTTGACGCAGGATGGCACCGCACCAAGGCAGGTTGGTGGTTTGGGCATCCACCTGCTTCGCCCCCAACACAATGCCGCCGTTGGCGGCGTTGTCGCTGATGGTGTCAAACACCTTGCGCATGACCTTGGTGTGGCGGTCGAACTGCTCAATACGTGCGTCGATGATTTCAATGGCGGGCGTCACGTAGTCGGTGGCCTCCAACACATCCTCGAGGGTGACGTGGGGACCACGCAGGTCTTTCTTGAGGATGAACGCCAACTCAACTTCTACACGCGGGGCGATGAACTTGGTGAAGGGGATGTCCAGCACCTGGCCTGGCGTGCAGGTGAACAACATGTCGTCAAGCAAAGTGCCGTAATCAGGCTCATCAATTTGGCTGGACTGCTGCATGGCACGACTGGTCAAGCCAATTTTGTGGCCAATCACTTGACGACCTTCTGCGGACTTCAGTGCCATCCAAGCGCGGTTGATGCGGTAACCGTCCTCGATGGTCATGCCCGGGAATCGCTTGGAGAAATGCTCGACTTGCGTGCGGCTTTTCTCGGCGTTGTTGAGCTCCAGGGCCAAGGCTTGGATTTGTTCTGCGGAAAAGACGGACATGATTAGGCCTTGTTAAAAAGTGGGTGCAGGCTGCTGTGCTTGGCATCAAACACCTCTTGTCCTACGTCAATTTGCAGCGTAACCCCGATGTGTTGGGTGGTCATCAGAGGGGCAAAGAAGGCTTTCGCTACAGCCAGCAGGGTCTCGCCTGCGCGTTGTTGGGTTGCTTCGCTACGCCCTCGCCCCATACGGAGATTCAGGTAGGCAAAGGCGTAGTCGCCATCACCCCCGGCTGCGATGCCCGCCGCGCCGCCATCCGCGACGGCATAGTACGGTGCGGGGTAAGCCAGCACGCGGGTGCCACCGGTGGGAAACACTTGTTTGCCAGCTTCATCGGTGACGGTGAGCATGGCATCAGCGAGCTGTCGGCATAGCACCTTCATGTTGACCGATTGGTCGAGTTGTCCGGTATAGAGAATGACAAGATGGGGCATGGCTTATAACCTCGTGACCGCTTGGTAGCCCTGCGCATGGCTAGCAACAGCCGCAGGAATGTGCTCACCGCCTTGCGGCGTGACCTCGAAAACGGCGTTCAGTTGCCCTGTACCCGAAGCACCAAAGTACGGTGTGATCATGTCCACGCCACCGTCATAACCACGCCAGCCCAAGGCCCCCAACAACATGGCCGTGTCGTGCATGAAGCCTTCACCATGGCCTTTGGCCGCATATTCAGGCAGCATGTCACAGAAGTCGGCCCACTCACGCTGGTGCCACATCTCCAACACATGCTTATCCAACTGCTCGAGGAAGGGGCTCCACAGTTTGAACGCGAACTGGGGCGCCAAACCGTTTTGTGCAAAACGGTGAGACAGCGAACCACTCGCCAAGAATGCCACTGTGCCGTCGTAGTGTTTTTCCACCGCAGCGCGCATGGCCCATCCCAAGCGGGCGCTGTCGTTCAAGTAATGCGAGGTGCACAACGCCGAGACCGAAATGACTTTGAAGTGCTGATCGGCATTCATGTAACGCAACGGCACCAAGGTGCCGTATTCAGGCTGCAAGGTGGTGGCATCGTGCGCCAAGGTTTCGACACCGTAGGCGTTGCAAGCTTTGGCTAATAGATGCCCTAGCGCCGGATTACCCGCCGACTCATAGGGCATGTTGCTGATGAAATGGGGTAACTCGTTGCTGGTATAAGTACCTTTGAAATGCGCGCCGCAATTGATGTGGTAATTCGCATTCACCAGCCAGTGCGTGTCAAACACCACCAAGGTGTCCACACCCAATGCGCGGCAGCGACGGCCGATCTCTTGGTGACCATCAATCGCATCTTGGCGCGTGCCAAAACGTGGGCCCGGCAATTCGCTCAGGTACATGCTGGGCACATG
>CAZAIW010000199.1:0-4098 GCA_964485285.1 uncultured Burkholderiaceae bacterium
AGTCTTGCCTCATCAAGGAATTCCTTGAAGATTGAGTCAACTTTTTGAGCTTTGAAAAGCTCTTCGAGCTCGCTTATTGGAACGGCATCCGCAATGACTTTTGGTTTGTAGGCAGAATGTCCATTTTGAGCAGGGCTTTCGAGGATGGCGTTAAGTTCAAAGCGCAGCCAATACAGTTTGACATCCGCTTCTTTCAAGTCTTTTCGACATTGCGCATTTGGAATTGAAAGTATATCAACCGTATGAGCTATACCAAAACCTGCAAGCTTACCAATCCCCTTGCGTCCCATTGGACATCGCTTTCCTTCCGTTTGCGCGGTTGGTGAGCCGCCTCGTCTATCGCGCCCAATGACGAGAAATTCGTCGGTTAATTCCGATCTCGTCATTCCGCGCCCATTGTCAGTAATTACTATCCCCCCGCCTTGCGGAGCCGTTCCTCCGACGAGTTTGATGCTAACTTTTTTTGCATCTGCATCCCAGGCATTTGAAACAAACTCTGCGACGACATTGGTCGGCTTATTTTGATAAAGTTTAATGCCTAAATGTTCAATTACACGATTTGAAAATTCGAGGATAAATTGGTTTTTTGCACTCGCCATACCTGCTACTCCTCAATAGATTGAAAGCACACGCTGGCCATTTTTTCAGCAAACAGTGGCGGCAACGCATTACCGATGATGTTGCACACCTTATCCATCAGCTTTGTATCAAACTTATAATCTACAGGAAATGTTTGCAGCAGCGCTGCTTCATACACAGATATCGTTCTAAGCTGCGTTGGATGCCCAAATCGACCCTTACTTAAGGTTGTACACCCCCCTGTAATTGTGGGAGATGGTGAATCCCACGCCATCCGTCCATAAACATTTGTGAATCCAATTTCAGATTTTTTGTGGCATTCTGGTCGAAGTTCCATTGGAATGCTTGTACGTGACTGCCCTGCTTGAACAGAACGAAGACGTGCTTTATTGATTTCAGATAAGTCGCGAACCACATTCCACCCAGTGCTTGCGGCCCCTCCAATGAAACGAGTCTCCTTAATCGTGCTTGGCTGCTGCACGTGTGCAATTGCATTACGAACTGTTTCCCATGGTTGCTGGCCGCCTTTGGGTTGTTTTGCATGGCTAGGCAATGGAATGCTCAGCGGCTTGTTCAAGCTACCCAGCACTACTAAGCGCCTCCTGCTTTGAGGCACGCCATAGTTAGCCACTTCTAGGACATCATGAGTTAGGTTGTAACCCATTTCTTTAAAATCGGCCATTGCTGTATTAAAAACGAGCTTGCCCTTACCGTTAGCTAATCCAGGAACATTTTCCATCATGATGGTTTGCGGTCGAACTTCTTTAACCAACCGAACAAAATCAAAAATTAGTTCATTTCGGGCATCCTCGCGCTGATACTTTGCAGTTAATGTGCAAAAACCTTGACACGGCGGGCAGGCCGCGATCATATCAATCTTGCCCGTTGGAGAGGTGCTAATAAGCTCCTCTCCTGTTATTTTCCGAATATCACGCTGAAAGAGCACTGTTTCAGCGTGATTCGCCTGATATGTCGCGCTCGCGTGAGGCTCAATTTCCACAGCAGCACACACAGTAAAGCCCGCCTGCTTAAGCCCTTGCGACAGGCCTCCACCACCTGCAAATAAATCGATCGCGACTTTAATATTAAGCGCATTTCCAGTGGACATCACATTTTTTTTCATAACCTTAATTTTCCCCTAGTCTGATGACTTCTTTGCCTAGGGCTTTCATGCATTGCATAAAAAAAGCAAAAGTGTACGCGCCGCGATTGATCTTGTTAGCAATGCCTTTGTAGCCTTCATGCACGCCAATAGCTTCTAGCTTCGCAATCAACTCTGAATAACCCACACCCGAACGGGCCAATTCCGCTTTGAGGAAGTTAGATGCATGTGCGTTCCATTCATTTTTCATGATCTTGATTTTACCTTAATAAGGAGATATTTCTACTTTTATAGTGATTAATCTACTAATAAGTACTTACTAATTCCACTATTGGGATAAAATGTCCCCCTATTTGTAGATTTCATTTTTGCCATGTCACAACATTTTTTACTTTCAGCCAAAGCCAAAGCGCTATCCCTGCGCAACATCTTCGACATGAGCGACACGGATTGCTTTGAGTTATTTAAATAAGTGCGCTGGGCTGACGGACTGCCAGTGTGTCCGCGCTATGGCGTGATTGGACATCATTACTTTTTGAAGACGCGCCAGCAATGGCGCTGCCGTGACTGTGTGCATACCTTCTCTGTGACCTCGGGGACGATGTTTGCCTTTCACAAGCTGCCGCTCAAGGTGTACCTCGTTGCCATTACCATTTATTGCAATGCTGTCAAGGGCATATCGGCTTTGCAGTTGTCACACGACTTGGACGTGCAATACAAAACCGCTTTTGTTCTTGCTCACAAAATTCGTGAGTCCTTGATGGAGCAACGGGTCATGGATCAGCTATCAGGCGAAGTTCACATGGATGGCGCATACGTCAACGGTTACATCAGGCCAAAGAACAAAAAGGCTGACCGCATCGACCGTCGCCTTGCCAAACATCAAAGGCCAGATAAGCGCTGCGTGTTCGTGATGCGCCAAAAGTGTGAAGAACTTGCTGGTACCAAGCGAACTCTAATCTTTGTTCTCAAAAGCGAGAATCAAGCGGACGTATCCACGCTGGCCGAGTCATTTATCAGTCATGGTTCGATCATCTGCGCTGACGAAGCCAACGCCTACGATCCGCTTCATGCCAAGTTTGATACTCGCCGCGTCAATCACGGCGTGGAATACATGGCTGACGACGGCACGACGAACAATCTAGCCGAATCTTACTTCTTGCGCTTTCGCCATATGCAGTACGGGCAAGTGCATAAGTTTGGCAATTTGTACTTGGCGAACTATGCCAATGAAGCCGCGTACCGTGAAGATACGCGCCGCTGGTCAAACGGCAAAATTTTTGATGACGTGCTGCGCAAATGTGTTCGTGCCCAAACGCATCGTGATTGGTGTGGCTACTGGCAAGGGAACAAGCGCACGAAGGAGCGCTTGGCAACTTAAGCCAACACCCATGTGCGGCCAATACGTACAGATGGATCGGCAATCTTCACGCAACCTTTGGCAACTAGCGTATTGAGCACAAGTAGTACAGATTTTTGACCCGCTAGGATGTACTCGGGTATTGCATCTATGCCCTTGACGGTTAGGATGTTTTCAATGAGTGCTCGGCTTGTCATGGGCTTGCCGCTTGTGCGCAGGGCATCCATGATGCGCCTTGGCGCTTCGTGTCCACCGAAGATAGGATTGCGCACTCGGTGTTCTTTGGAACGCATGGTACGCAAATCAATTTCGGGCGCGAATATCTTGATGGTGGCATCCAAGTGGGTGAGCTTGAATTTGAGAGCATTCATTGCAGAGGCGTGATGCTCAATCAGTCCTGCAAGCTCGCTGCGCTTGCTTATCAAACCTGAAACGACGTGTGACTCAGCCATAAAAATCCCTTTGTTTAGTCAAAGAGATTTTGGCGAGCCTTGCTCAGGTTGTCATTGTGCAGCTGCTACATAATATCGCGTCTTTCAAGCCATTGCGGCGGTATTTGAGCTACCTTTTCTTTGCCTGTTGGTTGATGAATGGGTTTGCCAAGTGGACGAATTTTGAGCGTTCCCTTTTGAAAATCATCGACGCGCTCCATAGCCAAAGAGCAATAGACCCTGTCACGCTCAATCATCATGCCGCGCCGACCATGTTTGATGGCGGCAATGACGCTGCTGGCGACCCCGCCAAAGGGGTCTAAAACCCAGTCATCTTCGTTGGTGAGCGCCAAAACACAGCGTTCAATCAGTTCAACCGGAAACTGGCAAGGATGCTCTGTCTTTTCGGGATGATTGGCTTTGACATTGGGAATTTCAATACGACCTGCGGCCCACTCTTCAGAAATAATTCGCCAATAGTCCGATGGATTTTTACCCAGTGGGTTGCCACTGGGCTGGCCTATCTTCTCGCCTTTGTAGTGCAGCTTTCCCGGATACTTTGAAGGAACACGCACCGGATCCAAATTGAATGTGTAGTCGTCACCTTTCGTGAACCAAAGCAAGAC
>CAZAIW010000200.1:0-4064 GCA_964485285.1 uncultured Burkholderiaceae bacterium
CAGCCAATTGGTAGCCGAGCACTTTGACCTGCGTCCAAAAGGCATCGTGCAAATGCTCGATTTGCTGCGCCCGATCTACCAAAAGACAGCCGCCTACGGCCACTTTGGTCGCGACGAGCCCGAGTTCACTTGGGAGCATACGGACAAGGCAGCGGCGCTCAAAGCCAGCGCGTAAGCCATGATCCATGAGCCCTAGCGGGTATTGACATAAAAAAGGAGCCGCGACAGGCTCCTTTTTTATTGCTCAACCAACACCAACTTCATTCGCCCACTAGCCCCACTCTTCACGGAAACATCGGCTTTGCGGCAACCATACTTTGCGGCCACGAGGGCGATGAGTTCCTCATTGGCTTTGCCATCCACAGGCTGAGCTTTCACCTGCGCCAGCCACGTGCCATCGTCCTGCTGGATGAGGCTGCTGACGCGGGATTGGGGTTTAACTTTGACTTGAAGAATCTGTGCGGACATGGTTTAGCGTAACACCGTTATCATGCAGGTTATGGAAAAATTAGCCCTCCGCACCACGCTAAAAAAGAGTGGCCACACTCCACGCAGGTTGATGGATGAACTCCGCCCCATCCGCCCCACCCAAGGGAAATTTCTAATAGCTCCGCGCGGCGCGTCATGCTTAAATCTGCCTCACTATTTTTAGAGGAACCACCATGAGCACCCTATTGAAATGTTTATTCGCCAACCTCGCCCTCGTTGCGGCAGTCCACTCGACTTGGGCACAAACTGCCTGCACCAACCGAGGCGATCTTGATCCGCTTTACTGCGATGCCAATAAAGACTTGGTCGCCGACGCGCCCACCGACCCCGCCAAATGGAAGAACCCCAGCACCCTCATCTTCACCTACACGCCTGTTGAAGACCCTGCTAAGTATGAAAACGTCTTCAAACCTTTTACCGATTATTTAGCCCAGTGCACGGGCAAAGCGGTCAAGTTCTATCAGGTGCAAAGCAACGCTGCCGAGATTGAAGCCATGCGCTCGGGCAGGCTGCACGTCGCGGGCTTCTCAACGGGGCCGACGGTGTTTGCCGTCAACAAAGCAGGTGCCGTTCCGTTTGCCGTGAAGGGCGATGCCAAGGGCTTTCAAGGCTACAACCTGATCACCATCGTCAAAGCCAGCAGCAACTTGAAGAGCGTCACTGATCTCAAGGGTAAGAAGGTCGCGCATACCTCGCCGTCCAGCAACTCAGGGCATCTTGCGCCGCTGGCACTGTTGCCGGCACAAGGGCTCACACCAGGTAAGGACTATGAGATCAAGTTCTCGGGCAAGCACGATCAATCGGTACTCGGGGTGGGAACGGGCGACTACGATGCCGCGCACGTGGCCAGCGATGTGTATGAGCGCATGGCCGAGCGCGGTCAAATTAAAGAGGCCGACTTTCGCATCCTCTACCGCAGCCAGCGCTTTCCCACTTCATCGTTTGCCTATGCGCACGATTTAGAACCCAGCCTTGCCGCCAAGATGCTGAAGTGTTTTGCTGACTACCGCTTCCCCGCCTCGATGCAAAAAGATTTTGATGGTGCTGACCGCTTTGTCTCCATCAACTACGCCAAAGACTGGGATGTTGTGCGCACCGTGGACAAGGCAGCCGAAGCCGCAGCTAAAAAATAAATGCTGCGCATTCAAAACCTTTGCAAGTCCTACACAACCGGCAAGCCGGTTTTGAACAACATCAACCTAGCGGTGGATGGCGCGGGACTGACCGCCATCATCGGCGCGAGCGGTACCGGCAAGTCAACGCTGCTACGCTGCATCAACCGGCTTGTTGACCCCACTTCAGGGCAGATATTTTTCACCCCACCTGCCCTGCAAGCCAATCAGCTAGAGGCCTCCAGGAGCATCGATCTTGCAAGCCTTTCTGGACAAGGCCTGCGGGATGCCAGGCGTTTGATTGGCATGGTTTTTCAAGAGTACAACTTGGTCGAGCGGCTCTCGGTGATGGAAAACGTACTCACCGGTCGCCTAGGCTATTTGAGCGCGTGGCAGGCGTGGCTGCGCCAGTTTGACAAGGCCGATATTGCCTACGCGCAAGAGCTGCTGCGCACCGTTGGTCTTGAGCAGGTGGCGCACCAGCGTGCGGATAGTTTGTCCGGCGGTCAGCGTCAGCGCGTGGGCATTGCGCGAGCACTCATGCAGCGCCCCGCCTTACTGCTAGCCGACGAGCCCACCAGTTCGCTAGACCCCAAAACCTCGGTGGACATTATGGAGCTGCTGCGCGCGCAAGGACGCGAGCGCGGCATTCCGGTCATCGTCAACATGCACGACGTGGAGCTGGCCAAGCGCTTTGCTGATCGCATCATCGGTATGCGCGGCGGTGCGGTGGTGTTTGATGGCGCGGCACAGGGGCTTAACGACGCGGCACTCAAGAACATTTATGGCGGTGATTCGTGGTTGGCCGCATGACGAGGTGCGCATGACAACGAAACCGTTTGGCTCTTCAACAGCCTTTAAAGTCGGGAGCGTTTTGTTTGCCGCGGTCTTGGTGCTATCGGCTACCAAGCTGGACATCACGTGGATGCGCTTTGAGCAAGGGCTTGGCAATGCTGCCAAATTTTTATCACGCATGTTTCCGCCCGTCTTTACGCCGCATACCGAGCTGATAAAGGGCATGGCCGAGAGCCTTGAGATTGCCATCTTGGCCTCGGCGCTGGGCGTGCTGATCTCGATCCCGATTGCCGTTATAGGCGCGCGCAACCTGATGCCCAGCTTCGTGACATGGCCGGTACGCAGCCTCGTCACGCTGTGCCGAACGTTTCATCCCGTCATCGTTGCCATCTTGTTTGTCAAGGCCGTGGGCTTTGGTGCGCTAGCGGGTGTGCTGGCGCTGACCGTCGCCTCGGTTGGCTTTTTAGGCAAACTACTGACCGAGGCTGTTGAAGAAATTTCCATGAAACAAATCGAAGCCGTCAAAGCCACTGGTGCTCCCTTTATGAGTGTGCTGACCTTTGCCGTGCTGCCCCAAGTGCTCTATCGCTTGATTGGCTTTATCGCCTACGAGACCGACTCCAACTTGCGCAACTCCACCATGATCGGCATCGTGGGTGCCGGCGGAATTGGTGGCACCTTGTTTTCGGCCTTTCAGCGCTATGACTACGACTTCGTCTTTGGGATTGTGCTGTGCATCATTGCGCTGATTGCCGTGGGCGAGGTGCTGCAACTGGTGGTCAAGAAAGTGTTTGCGCAATGAAGACCAAGGTCGCCGCTGCCACCTACCAGCGCCATACTGCACTTGAGCGCTGGTCACGCTTTGCCGTTTACGTGGGCTGCTTGCTGGCTATTGCGGTGTCGATTCACGCTATCGAAGTCATGCCCGAATTTTTGGCCGACGCGCCCGAGCAGATGAAAGACCTGCTCATCCGCATGTGGCCGGTGGATTGGAGCAGCTACGGTTACGGTCAAAAGGATGGCGTGCATGTGGCGCTTGTGGACACGCTCGCCATTTCGTTTTTAGCCACCGTGCTGGGTTTGGTGCTGGCAACGCCGGTGGGATTTTTAGCCGCCCGCAACGTCAACCGCGTGGTCTGGCTCAATGCCGGTGCCCGCTTTGTGTTGATTGCCACGCGCTCGGTCTCCACCTTGCTGTGGGCGCTGTTTTTTGTGGCGATGTTTGGCCCCGGCAGCTTGGCGGGCACCTGCGCAATTGCGTGCCACTCCATTGGGTTTATCGGCAAGATGCTGTCCGAGGCACTAGAAGAAGCCAATCCCGGCACGATAGAAGCGCTCAGCGCCGCAGGTGCTGCGTGGTACAGCCGCCTGATCTATGGCTATTGGCCGCAAGTCGCACCAGCCTACTACAGCGTGGCGCTGTTTCGCTGGGACATCAACGTGCGCGAGTCGGCGGTACTGGGCTTGGTGGGCGCGGGCGGCATAGGCATGGTGCTCAATGCCGCTATTGATCTGTTCAAATGGGATCAAGTCGCTTTGGTTTTGTTGGTCATTTTTGTTGTGGTCGCCGTCTCCGAAATCATCGTCACCCAACTGCGCAAGCACTTGATTTAACCAGCGCCTGCAAAACTCCGCCTCACTTTTTTTACCCATTCACCCGCTGACCCG
>CAZAIW010000201.1:0-4040 GCA_964485285.1 uncultured Burkholderiaceae bacterium
ACATACACGGCTTGGATCGAGGTAATCGAACCCACTTTGGTCGACGCAACACGTTCTTGGAATTTACCCATTTCTTCTGCCAGCGTAGGTTGATAACCCACAGCAGAAGGCATACGGCCCAACAACGCAGACACTTCGGTACCGGCCAAGGTGTAACGATAGATGTTGTCCACGAAGAACAGCACGTCTTTACCCTCGTCACGGAATGATTCCGCGATGGTCAAACCCGTCAAAGCCACGCGCAAACGGTTGCCTGGCGGCTCATTCATTTGGCCGTACACCATGGCCACTTTGGAATTTGGCAGGTTGTCTAAGTCCACAACTTTTGAGTCAGCCATCTCGTGGTAGAAGTCGTTACCTTCACGAGTACGTTCACCCACACCCGCGAACACGGACAAACCACTGTGCGCTTTAGCGATGTTGTTGATGAGCTCCATCATGTTCACGGTTTTACCCACACCTGCGCCACCAAACAAGCCGACCTTACCGCCCTTGGCGAAAGGGCACACCAAGTCAATCACTTTGATACCGGTCTCTAAGAGTTCTTGCGATGGTGAGAGCTCGTCATACGTTGGGGCTGTGCGATGAATAGAGGCGGTTTGCGCTAAATCAACCGGGCCGCGCTCATCAATCGGCGTACCTAGCACATCCATAATGCGCCCCAGTGTGGCCTTGCCAACAGGAACCGTAATTGCTGCATCGGTGTTATAGACCATCAAGCCACGGCGCAAACCATCAGAGGAACCCAGCGCGATAGCGCGCACAACACCATCACCTAGCTGCTGCTGCACCTCCAACGTCAAGGGCGAGCCTTCCATTTTGAGGGCATCATAAATTTTGGGCATTTGATCTCGTGGAAACTCCACGTCAACCACAGCACCGATCACTTGTACGATTTTTCCTTGGGCTTTCATTTTTTGCTCCAGCAATTAAATTTCAATTCGGTTTAAACAGCCGCTGCACCAGCAACGATTTCTGACAGTTCTTTGGTAATCGCCGCTTGGCGAGTTTTGTTGTACACAAGCTTGAGCTCGCCAATGACACTTCCCGCGTTATCAGTTGCTGACTTCATAGCGACCATCCTAGCGGACTGTTCTGAGGCCATGTTCTCAGCAACCGCTTGATACACCAACGACTCGGTATAGCGAACCAGCAGCTCATCGATGACCGTTTGCGCATCGGGTTCATACAAGTAGTCCCACGAATGCTTTTGCTCGTCGCTGGACTGGGCTTGCATCGTTTCGTTCGACAAAGGCAACAGCTGCATGACAACTGGCTCTTGCTTCATGGTGTTGATGAAGCGGGTGTAGCACAAATACACCGCGTTGACTTCACCCTTGGCGTAAGCGTCAAGCATCACTTTGGCAGGCCCAATAAGCGTATCCAAATGCGGCTTATCGCCCAGCTGGGTGACGTGCGAAACAATCTTGGCACCAATTCGGTTCAAGAAGCCAAAACCTTTGTTACCAATGGCAACGGCCTCCATCCCCATACCCTCAGCTTGCAGGTCTTTCATCTTGTTTGTCACCGTGCGCAAGACGTTTGTATTCATGCCTCCGCACAAACCCTTGTCGGTCGTTACAACAATGAAGCCGGCTTTTTTCGCCTGATTCACTTGCATAAACGGATGCGTGTACTCAGGATTGGCCTTCCCCAAATTAGCAGCAATGGCACGGACTTTCTCGCTATACGGCCGCGCCGCACGCATACGATCTTGTGCTTTGCGCATCTTGGAGGCAGCGACCATCTCCATCGCTTTGGTGATCTTCTTGGTGTTCTCCACCGACTTGATCTTGCCCCGTATTTCCTTACCTGCTGCCATAAGTTACCCCCACATTTGCAGCTAAAGCTGCTGCACCGTCCCGCAAAGGGATGTGAGCTTGCTTAAAGCGGTTCTGCGCTGCGCTCATCTTGGCTCCTTGCTTTACGCAAAAGATTTTTTGAATGCCGTGATGGCACCGTTCAATTCAGCTTCCGCATCCTTGTCCATTGCCTTAGCTACTTCCAATTTTTCAAGCAGCGGCGCATGTTTATCCTTCAGATAGCCATGCATACCCGACTCAAACGCCAATACTTTTTTCACTTCGACATCATCCATAAAGCCTTTGTTGACGGCATACAAGGTCGCGCCCATTAAGCTGATGGGTTGTGGGCTGTACTGTGCTTGCTTGAGCAACTCTGTCACGCGGGCACCACGATCCAGCTGCTTGCGAGTCGCCTCATCCAGATCAGAAGCAAACTGAGCAAATGCGGCAAGCTCTCGGTACTGCGCCAAATCGGTACGAATACCACCCGACAAACTCTTGATCAGCTTGGTCTGCGCAGCACCGCCGACGCGCGAGACCGAAATACCGGCGTTAATCGCAGGGCGAATACCCGCGTTAAACAGCGAGGTTTCCAAGAAGATTTGACCGTCGGTAATTGAGATCACATTGGTCGGCACAAAAGCTGACACGTCACCCGCTTGGGTCTCAATAATCGGCAGAGCCGTTAAAGAGCCCGTCTTACCTTTAACAGCGCCTTTGGTGAAAGCCTCTACGTAATCGGCGTTCACACGGGAAGCGCGCTCAAGCAAACGGCTGTGGAGATAGAACACGTCACCAGGATAGGCCTCGCGACCGGGTGGGCGACGCAGCAAGAGCGACACTTGGCGATAAGCAACCGCTTGCTTGGAGAGATCGTCATACACGATCAAAGCATCCTCGCCGCGATCACGGAAGTACTCTCCCATGGTGCAGCCCGAATAAGCCGCGACGTATTGCATGGCCGCAGACTCAGAAGCTGTTGCCGCCACCACAATCGTGTACGCCATCGCACCCGCTTGCTCCAGTGAACGAACCACGTTTTTAACCGACGAGGCTTTTTGTCCAATGGCCACATACACGCAGGTAACGTTTTGCCCTTTTTGGTTAATGATGGCATCAATGGCGACTGCCGTTTTACCGGTTTGACGATCACCAATAATCAATTCGCGCTGACCACGGCCAACTGGCACCATCGAGTCAATTGACTTCAGTCCAGTTTGTAGCGGCTGATCAACCGACTTGCGCGCGATAACGCCTGGAGCAACCTTCTCAATCACATCAGTCATTTTTGCATTGATCGGCCCTTTGCCATCAATGGGCTGGCCCAGTGCGTTGACGACACGGCCGATCAATTCAGGGCCCACAGGAACTTCCAAGATGCGCCCCGTGCATTTCACCGTATCGCCTTCACTGATGTGCTCGTAGGCCCCCAAAATCACAGCACCAACGGAGTCGCGCTCAAGATTCAAAGCCAAACCAAAAGACGGCTGACCATGCGCATCAGCCGGAAACTCCAGCATCTCCCCCTGCATCACATCGGACAAACCGTGAATACGCACGATACCGTCGGTTACGGATACCACCGGCCCTTGATTACGCACATCCATATTGGCCGCCAGACCTTCAATGCGGCTTTTAATCAGCTCAGAAATTTCTGCGGAATTGAGTTGCATGACTCGTCCTTCTTTTGTTTAATTTCAATAAATTCTCGTAGATGTTCGCCAGTAACCTTAAGCCACTAAAGCCACTCTCATTTGATCCAAACGAGCACGCACCGACGCATCCAGCACTTCATCACCCACCACCACACGCACACCACCAATTAAGGATTCATCGACGCGAACCGTGCAGTGAAGTTTGCGCCCAAAACGCCCTTCCAGCAGCGCAACCAAATCCGTCAAAGCAGCAGCATCGAGCGGGAAAGCGCTGTAAATAACAGCATCGCTCACGCCTTGCTCGGCATTTTTTAGCACTTGGTATTGATTAGCAATTTCTGGCAAAGCAGCCAGCCTATCGTTATCAATCACCACCTCCAAAAAATGAGCCGCCGCCGGCGTGACAGACACCCCTGAGGCGCTCACCACAAGTTCCATGACTTGCGCCTGAGTCGCCTTGGGATTGCCCGCAAACGCCAGCAAGTCAGGGTGAGAAGCCACCGCCGCAAATGCGTTCAGCCAAGCTTGGGTTCCCGCCAAATCAGCCTTTGACGCTTTGAATAACGCCTCAGCATAAGGA
>CAZAIW010000202.1:0-4028 GCA_964485285.1 uncultured Burkholderiaceae bacterium
CCACATGACCTTCTAAGACGTGGTGAAAAATGAGCAAATACATCACCGCCGTGAGCACGGGCGCTGTGATGGTTTGCGCGGACACCTTCCAAAACCGCAGAACTTCTTTGTAGAACAGACTTTGCCAGCCGTTGTTTGTGTGTGCCATGAGCGTGATCATGATGCGTCCTTGCTTTTGTTCATCACATCTAAAAAAACATCTTCTAAATCGGCCTTGCGCACTTCGACATCTTCAGCCACCAAGCCTGCTTCACGCACGCTGGCAAGGTAGGACTCGACTTCTGTGGCGGTGTTGGCCGGTAGTTGCACGATGCGCCCGACCACACGCGCTTTGGCAGCTAGCCGTGGCGGCAGCGTGCCATCAAGCTTGAAGCGCAGCACGTTGGAAGCCGCCGCGCGCAGCAACTCACTCGTGCTGTTGAGTGCAACGACGCGCCCCTTTTGCAGCATGGCAATGCGTCCGCACAAGGCTTCGGCCTCTTCTAAATAGTGGGTGGTCAGCAAAACGGTGTGACCTTGCTTGTTGAGTTTGCTGATGAACGCCCACAGCGTTTGGCGTAGTTCCACATCAACACCGGCGGTGGGTTCGTCCAGCACGATCACGGGCGGCTTGTGAACCAGTGCTTGACCTACCAAAACGCGCCGCTTCATGCCGCCCGATAGCTGCCGCATATTGGCGTTGGCTTTGTCGGTGAGTCCTAAGTTGTCAAGCAACTCATCTACCCACGCATCATTTTTTTTAATGCCAAAGTAGCCCGACTGAATCATCAAAGCTTCGCGCACCGTGAAGAAGGGATCGAACACCAGCTCTTGCGGCACCACGCCAATCATGCGGCGAGCCGTTGCGAAGTCGCTTCGGACATCGTGCCCATGCACCAGCACCTTGCCCGACGTGGCTTGTGTCAAACCCGCGAGCACCGAAATCAGCGTCGTTTTACCAGCGCCGTTGGGACCGAGCAAACCAAAAAATTCGCCCTCAGCAATGTCCAAGTTGACATGGTTGAGGGCTGGATTGGTGCCGTAGGATTTAGAGACGGCTTGAAAGGAAAGAGCGGGGGCATGAGTCATCGGTTGATTTTATGATGTAAGCTTTTAAGGTCTTGATGACTCTTTTGCATGCGCCATGAATTCTGATTTTCTACATACCCACGAAATGTGGCTGTTTCTCTCCCAGCACGCACCCTCCTTCGCCCTCAAAGTGGGCGCAGCCTTGCTCACGTGGTTTGTGGGGCGTTGGCTGATCGCGTGGATGATGCGCCTGTTTGGCAAAGCTATGGCGCGCGGCGAGAAGGTCGATGCGACGCTGGCCAAGTATTTGCAATCGATTGTCGGCTTTGCCTTGAACTTGGTGCTCGTGCTGGCTATTTTGGATATTTTTGGTGTCAGCACCACTTCGTTTGCGGCCTTGATGGCGGGTGCTGGACTGGCCATTGGCACGGCATGGGGCGGGCTATTGACGCATTTTGCGGCAGGCGTTTTTTTGCAGGTGCTTCGGCCTTACAAGGTGGGCGATGTGGTTCAAATCGGCGGCGTAACCGGAACCGTGAAAGAGCTGGGATTGTTTGGCACGACGCTGGTGACCGGAGAAAACGTCGTAGCCATCATGGGGAACAACAAGGTGTTTAGCGACACCATCAAAAACTACAGTGCCATGCCCGTGCGCCGTGTGGATTGTGCCGTCAAGATTGCGCATGGGGTTGATGCGTTGGACGCGATCGCACGCTTAAAAGTAGCACTCGCCGCCATCCCCAACATTGCAGCCGAACCCGCTCCAGACGTACAAATTTTAGAGTTCACACCCGAAGGGCCGCTGCTGTGCGTGCGTCCTTATGCCCATACGAGGGACTACTGGCAAGTCTATTTTGATACCTATCAGGCGATCGCACGAACCTTTGAACAAGCGGGCTATCCTGTACCCGCCACACCCACCGTCCAGCGCAGCGCCTGATCGTGTAGGATGGAGCGATAAACAACAACACGACCCATAGCATCATGAATACTCTTGTTATTTCTGAAAGCAACGCGGCCAGCATCGCCGCCATTCGCCGTGACATTCACGCTCATCCCGAGCTGTGTTTTCAAGAGAATCGAACGGCTGATTTAGTCGCTGCCAAACTCACCGAGTGGGGCATCCCTATTGATCGGGGCATGGGCACTACAGGCGTGGTGGGCATCATCAAGGGCAAAACCGATACGCGCGGTAAAGCGATTGGCCTGCGAGCCGATATGGACGCTTTGCCCATGCAAGAGTTCAACCAATTTGCGCACGCCAGTCAGCACGCCGGCAAGATGCACGCTTGCGGTCACGATGGTCACACTGCCATGTTGCTTGGAGCGGCGCAGCATTTGGCGAAAACCCGTGATTTTGATGGCACCGTGTATGTGATCTTCCAGCCCGCCGAAGAAGGCGGCGGCGGTGCCCGCGAGATGATCAAGGACGGTTTGTTTACCAAGTTCCCCGTTGAAGCCGTGTTTGGCATGCACAACTGGCCAGGCGGCAAAGTGGGCACCTTTGCCGTTGGCGCGGGGCCTGTGATGGCATCGTCGAGCGAATTCAAAATCACCATCAAGGGCAAAGGCTCACACGCCGCGCTACCCTACGAAAGCATTGATCCCGTGCCTATTGCAGCGGCGATGGTGACGGCATTTCAAACCATTATTTCGCGCAACAAAAAGCCCATTGATGCTGGTGTGATCAGCGTCACCATGATCCACGCGGGCAGTGCCACCAACGTGATCTCAGACAGTTGCGAGCTACAAGGCACGGTGCGTACCTTTGCGCTGGATGTGCTCGATCTGATCGAGCGTCGCATGAAAGAAGTTGCCCACAACACCGCTCTTGCCTATGGCGCTACGTGTGACTTCGAGTTTGAGCGCAACTACCCGCCCACCATCAACTCGCAGGCCGAGGCCGATTTTTGCAAAAGCGTGATGCGTGAATTAGTGGGAGCCGATAACGTGTTGCCGCAAGAGCCCACGATGGGTGCTGAAGACTTTGCTTACATGCTGCTGGAAAAGCCCGGTGCGTACGTGTTCATCGCCAACGGCATGGGCGAGCACCGCGCAATCGGTCACGGCGCGGGGCCTTGCATGTTGCACAACCCCAGCTACGACTTCAACGACGAACTCATCCCGCTAGGCGTGAGTTACTGGGTGAAGCTGACGGAAAAGTGGTTGGCCAAGTAATCATGCTGCAATTGCGACCATCGTGTGAGTGCTGCGATCGGGCACTTGGCCCCGACTCCCATGAGGCGCGTATCTGTTCCTTTGAGTGCACCTTTTGCGCATCCTGCACGGATGGGGCACTTCAAGGCATTTGTCCCAATTGCGGGGGCGAGCTGGTTGTTCGACCCAGACGACCTGCGAGCAAACTGGCGGCTAACCCAGCTTCAACCGAGCGTGTTTATAAGCCTGCGGGATGTGCGCCGTAAATGGCGGTTTGGTATTGTTTTCGTTATGTTGCCACGCTTTGAAAACTCGTGCAACAAGATGTCGCTTGGAGTTGGATAGCTGATTTTCTTAGTCATATGGAGACCTCTTTCAGGCTTTGATTTATTGCAACTCAGCCACTAGCGTCTCGGGCGCAATATCTTGCTCATGAGGCCAAGTAATGGCACCATATGCGATGCCCACACGATTGAAGTAATGTGGATTTTGGAGTTCTTTGAGCACACCAAAATTTAAATAAGGCTTGACATCGAAGATGCCCTTTCGACCGTCTTGAAGCTCAACGTAAAGGCAGTAGTTTTCTAAGGGTTTAACCGAAATAGCGTCCCAGTACATATTCGTCTCCAGCTTGAAGTGGCAAAATTTTGTAGGGCTATTCGCCTGCGGCAGCAAGTTCCCAATCAGCCTCGGCGATCACGTCCAAGTTGTGCTCGATCACGACCACGCTATGTCCCGCATCCACCAAACGATGCAGCACACGGATGAGTTTTTCGACATCGGCCATGTGCAAGCCCACCGTGGGCTCGTCCAGCACGTAGAGCGTGAGCGGTGTTTTTTGCCCGCGCTTGGCAACATCGTCG
>CAZAIW010000203.1:0-4027 GCA_964485285.1 uncultured Burkholderiaceae bacterium
CAATTATTCTATTGAAAAAATTGAGTTTTCAGATGGGACGATACTTGATGAAAATCAATTTGATACACCTTATCGAGGAGCGGATCGCTTTGAAGGTAATGAAATTGATTGGATCACAGGTACTAATGCTGATGAAGGTTTCGTGGGCGGAAAAGGTGTTGATTATTTAATTGGCGGGGGCGGTAGTGATACCTATTATTGGAGTAAAGGTGATGGTAACGATGTAATAGAAGAACAGGCATATGTACCAAATGAATCGAACACCAATGTTAAAGATACGCTTACGCTTATTGATGTCGATTCAAACGATATTTTATTAAGTAGTGATGGCAGCAATCTGTACATTTTTATTATCTCTACAGAGGAAAAAATTACAATTGCCAATCATTTTAGTAGTAATGATAACTATAACTATTCTATTGAGAAAATAATTTTTTCCGATGGTGTGGTATTAAATAAAGAAGATTTTCATGCGCCCTTCCGAGGCAATGATGCGGCTGAGACGATTAGAGGTTCACTCAGCGATGACACTTTAATCGGAGGCAAGGGTGCCGACTATCTGTACGGCGGCTACGGCAGCGACCGCTATGTATGGAGCAAAGGCGATGGTAACGACACGATCGCAGAGCAAAGCCATCTTCCATCAGAGACCAGCGCCAACGTCAAAGACACGCTCAAGCTGACCGATGTCAATGCAGATGATGTGCAGCTTAGCCGAGATCGTAGTCATTTGTACATCACGATCCTCAGCACAGGCGAGAAAATCACCGTTCAAAATCAGTACAGCAGCAATAGCACCTACAACTACTCGATTGAGCAAATTGAGTTTGCGGATGGCAGCATGATCACCAAAGACCAATTCAATGCAGCGTATGTAGGAACAGATGATGCAGACACCATCTACGGAACAAGTGACAGCGAGACCTTCATAGGCGGCAAAGGGGACGACCATCTTTATGGCGGCTATGGCAGCGACCGCTATGTATGGAACAAAGGCGATGGCAACGACACGATCCTTGAGCAGAGTGATTACGAGACCAACATCAAAGACACGCTCAAGCTGACCGATGTCAATGCAGATGATGTGCAGCTTAGCCGAGATGGCAGCAACTTGTACATCACGATCATTAGCACAGGCGAGACGATCACGGTGCAAAACCACTTCTATGGCAACGCTTGGTCCAACTACGCTATTGAGCAAATCGAGTTTGCCGATGGCAGTATCCTCGCCAAAGACGCATTTAATGCGTCACTTAGAGGGACAGACGGCACCGACTACTTGTCGGGTTCAAGCAACGACGACATCATCATAGGCGGCAAAGGCAACGACTATCTTTATGGCGGCTACGGCAGCGATCGCTACGTGTGGAGCAAAGGCGACGGCAACGACACAATCATTGAGAACACTTATGTTCCATCAGAGACCAGCACCAACGTCAAAGACACACTCAAGCTGAGCGATGTCAATGCAAATGATGTGCAGCTTAGCCGAGATGACAGCAACTTGTACATCACGATCATTAGCACAGGCGAGACGATCACGGTGCAAAACCACTTCTCTAGCAACGCTTGGTCCAACTACGCTATTGAGCAAATCGAGTTTGCCGATGGCTCACAAAAGTCCATCTCATCCACGGCCACCATGGCAACGGGTGATGTCGTCATGACTCTCAATGGTGCTCTTGTGAATGCAAATACCGTCCTCAAACAAAGTCATGTGCTGATGGCTTCTAACAACTTGTCTGACGTGAACGGCCTAGGCACCATCACCTACCAATGGCTCAGCAATGGGGTAGAGATAGTAGGTGCAACAAACGCCAGCTATATGCTTACAAGCAGCCAGGTCGGAAGTCGCATTAGCGTACGCGCCAGCTACTTAGATGGCTTTAGCAAATTAGAGACGGTTACATCTTCTAGTACAGCTGCAGTGAGCAGTGTCTACAACCATAGCCCCACAGGTGATGTATTCATTAGCCTTGATGGCTCGGTGGTGACTCTCAGCACAGCGCTTCGCCAAGGCGATACCCTCACCGCAACCAACACTTTGGTGGATGCCGACGGCGCTCCCACCAGCGGTGTGGATGCCATCAGCTACCAGTGGTATGCAAACGGAATTGCTATCAACGGTGCCAACGCATCAACCTTCACCTTAGGCCAAGCTCAGGTCGGCATGAGTCTCAGCGTGCGCGCCAACTATAGCGACAACATTGGCAGCAACGAGAGCGTCAGTTCAGCCGCTACAGCACCCATTGTCAACATCAACGATGCACCCACGGGACAGGTCAATATCCTGCTATCGGGTCAAATCGTTACCGCTAGCACCGTCATCAAACAAGGTGACTTTTTGGTGGCGGGCGACACCTTGTCTGACCCAGATGGAATTGGCACTATCAGCTACCAGTGGTACAGCAATGGCATCGCCATCAATGGTGCAAACGGGTATGGACTGCTGCTAACTCAAGCGCAGGTTGGAACCGCTATTACCGTATGTGCCAGCTACGTCGATAGTTATGGCACAGCCGAGAGCGTCCTTAGCAGCAGCTCAAGTGCGGTGGACAATGTCAACGACGCGCCCACAGGCGAGGTGACTATGCGTTTAAACGGCGCAGCAGTCACAACCACCACTATTCTTAAACAAGGCGATGTGCTCACAGCTGCCAATACGCTGGCAGATGCAGACGGCATCCCTACGGGCACTATCAGTTACCAATGGTATGCAGGCGGCAAAGCGATTGCAGGTGCAACCAATGCCAGCTTTACGATTGACCGTGCCCAAGTAGGACAGACGCTCGTCGTCCAAGCAAGCTATACAGATTCTTATGGCACAGCGGAGAGCGTAGCCTCATCGGCATCGTATAAAGTCAGCAACATCGACAATCAACTACCCACAGGCGAGGTACAAATCTTGCTGGGTAGCGCGTTGGTGACAAGCCAGACACAACTCAAACAAGGGGATGTACTGACTGCTAGCAACACGCTTGGCGATCTAGATGGCATTCCGACAAGCGGGCAGGGTGCTATCAGTTACCAATGGATGGCGAATGGACAAGCCATTACAAATGCCAATTCAATGCAGCTGGCTCTGACTCAAGAATTGGTGGGCAAAGCGATCACACTACGCGCAAGTTATACCGACAAATGGGGAACTGACGAGACACCAAGCGCCAGTGGTACAACCCAAACAGTTGCAAATGTGAATGATGCACCTGTTGGTGGTGTCACCATGATGCTGGGCAATATGGCCGTGACAGCAGATACCCTGTTGTGGCAAGG
This sequence comes from uncultured Burkholderiaceae bacterium, assembly GCA_964485285.1. Classification (GTDB taxonomy): domain Bacteria; phylum Pseudomonadota; class Gammaproteobacteria; order Burkholderiales; family Burkholderiaceae_C; genus JASGCK01. Next base: position 3,274 of record CAZAIW010000203.1, read on the forward strand.
TGACGTGCTCACAGTAACCAACAACCTGATGGATGTGGATGGTTTGGGTGTTATTGGCTACCAGTGGTACAGCAACGGAGTCGCTATAGCAGGTGCAACTGCAGACAGTTTGACACTCACACAGAAGTTATTGGGGCAGTCTATTGAGGTTAGAGCAAGCTATGTAGATGGATTTGGTGCTTTGGAGTCGATGCGGAGCGTCATAAGCGATGCGGTGGCAGCAGGCTATAGATATGTAATACGAGGTACTGACGCAGATGAAACAATTTACGGTTCCAGCGACAACGACACAATTTTCAGTGGCAAAGGGGCTGATACGTTGTACGGAGGCCAAGGCAGCGACCGCTACGTATGGAGCAAAGGTGATGGCAACGACATAATTAATGATCAAACTTACTCTTACTATGATACGAACGCAAAAGACACGCTTCAACTAACAGATGTCAATGCCAGCGACGTGCAGCTCAGCCGAGATGGCAGCAATCTGTACGTGACGATCATCAGCACGGGCGAGAAGATCACGGTGCAGAACCACTTTAGTAACAACTACTACAACTACTCAATTGAGCAAATTGAGTTTGCCGATGGAAGCATTCTCGCCAAAGACGCATTCAACGCGCCATTTATAGGAACTGACGGTGCTGATTCTTTATCAGGTTCTAATGATGACGACACGATCATTGGCGGCAAAGGCAACGATTCTCTTTATGGCGGCTATGGCAGCGACCGCTATGTATGGAGCAAAGGCGATGGC
>CAZAIW010000204.1:0-2938 GCA_964485285.1 uncultured Burkholderiaceae bacterium
ACCTAAAGCTGAACCGCTGAAAGTTGCTTTTGCATACGTTGGTCCTGTTGGTGATGGTGGCTGGACATTTGCGCATGACACAGCACGTAAAGCGTTGGAAAAAGAGTTCGGCGACAAAATTAAAACATCTTTTGTGGAAAATGTCCCAGAATCTGCTGATGCTGAGCGTGTGCTACGTGACATGGCCGGTCAAGGTAATAAGTTAATTTTTGGAACCACCTTTGGCTACATGGATCCGATGCTCAAAGTTGCTCCAGAATTTAAGGACGTTAAATTTGAACACGCAACAGGCTATAAGACTGCGGACAATTTACGCACTTACGACAGTCGCACCTACGAAGGTGCCTACATGGCAGGCGTGATCGCTGGGAAAATGACCAAAACCAATACACTCGGCGTTGTGGGTTCAATCCCAATTCCCGAAGTCATTCGTAACATTAACAGTTTCACGCTAGGCGCACAAAGCGTCAATCCAAAAATTAAAACACGTGTCGTTTGGGTTGGCGAATGGTTCGCCCCCCCCAAAGAAACCGAAGCTGCTACCAGCTTGATTAACGGTGGTGCGGATGTTCTGATGCAAAACACGGACTCACCTGCTGTGCTACAAACAGCAGAAAAATTAGGTAAGCGCGCGTTTGGCTGGGACTCCGACATGACAGCTTATGGCCCTAAGGCACACTTGGGTTCTGCCGTGATCAACTGGGCACCTTACTACATTAAAGCGACCAAAGATGCATTGGAAGGCAAATGGACGACTGGTCAAGCTTGGTGGGGCGTTAAAGAAGGCGCGATTGACTTTGTAAGCCTCGCAGCTGATGTCCCAGCAGAAGCTAAAACCAAGTTGGAAGAAGTAAAGGCGGGACTCAAATCAGGCTCATTGAGCATCTGGAAAGGTCCTATCGTCGGACAAGACGGGAAAGAAATTCTCAAGAAAGATGAAGTGGCTGATGACAAGTTCATGAGTGGTATTACCTTCTACGTTAAAGGCGTTGAGGGTAAAGTGCCAAGCGGCAAGAAATAAGTTAAGGGGCAGAGAGCTCTTATGACTAGCACCTTCATTTACCGTGCAGGGTGCATTGCAACTCAAGACGACGCGCACTCAGAACTACGGGGCGCGTCGCTTTTTATTTCCGAAGGTCGCATTCAGCGCATCTTCAAACCCAATGATAGAAATGATGAATCTGACCTGCAAGCCTTATTGGATAAGGCCTCTGCGGATGGCGGCATTTTCAAAAACGATCCCATAGACATCATTAACGCCCAAAACCATGTGGTGATACCTGGCATGGTCAACACGCATCACCACATGACACAAAGCTTGACGCGCGCCATCCCCAGCGTGCAAAGTGCAGAGCTTTTCTCATGGTTGCGGGGGCTGTATCCGATATGGGCAGGTCTTACGCCAGAAATGGTGCGCGTATCCACCAAAATTGCGATGGCAGAGTTACTGCTATCAGGCTGCACAACCAGTAGCGATCACCTCTACATTTATCCTAATGGCATCCGCCTAGAAGACTCCATTGAATCCTCGCGTGACATTGGAATGCGCTTTCTTGCGACACGTGGAAGCATGAGTGTTGGGCAAAGTCAAGGAGGTCTACCACCTGACCACGTGGTGGAAAACGAAGCGTTTATCCTAAAAGAGTCTCAGCGACTCATCGAAACTTGGCATGATGCGCGACATGGTGCCATGACCCAAATTGCGTTGGCACCGTGCTCGCCGTTTAGCGTAAGCACGAACTTAATGAAAGAATCTGCCTTACTCGCTCGCAACTACGGCGTTCGACTTCACACGCATTTGGCTGAAAACGATCATGACGTAGCCTACAGTCAGGAAAAGTTTAATTGCACGCCTGCTCAATATGCAGAAAATTTAGGCTGGGTAGGTAATGACGTTTGGCACGCACACTGTGTCAAGCTGGATGATGCGGGTATTTCGCTTTTCGCAGCAACACGTACTGGCGTTTCGCATTGCCCATGCAGCAATATGCGCCTCTCAAGTGGCATTTTGCCTCTGCGGAAAATGTTAAATGAAAAAGTTCCAGTCGGTCTAGGTGTGGACGGCAGCGCAAGCAACGATGGGGCACATCTGCTAGCGGAAGCACGACAAGCCATGCTGTTAGCTAGGGTAGGACGAGCCCTCGCACCGTTTGGCTGCGATGCTGGTCCGGCCGAAATGGCACCGCGCGATGCCCTACGGATAGCCACAAGGGGGGGGGCTGAGGTACTAGGACGCAGCCATGATATTGGACAGATTAAAGAAGGGTACTGTGCTGACATCGCACTGTTCCGTACTGACACACTATCCATGGCTGGCGGCGCTGTGCACGACCCTGTCGGAGCACTCATGCTCTGCGCAAGTGGCAACGCAGACTACACCATCGTGAATGGTTCGGTAGTGGTACGCGAAGGTCGTTTAACCACACTTGAAATTGAACCCCTTATAGAGCTGCATAACAAGTTTGCCTTAACGCTTGCTCAAAATGCTCGCCCCTAACTTGTCTGCCTGTCGCCTTTAACTGAGCCGCGTATTTTTATTTTTGAAATACCCCAGCAGCACAACAACACCCGGGACTAACACAATACCCCAAATAATGTGACTGAGATGCGCTTTCACCCACGGTAAATTGCCAAAGAAATAGCCTGCCGTCACAATAGAACCAACCCAAAGGACGCCTCCAAGTACATCGTAAAAACTAAAACGAGAGCGCGTCATTTGTGCCACACCCGCTACAAATGGCGCAAAGGTTCTGAGAAAAGGCATGAACCGCGCCGCGACAATCGTTATACCTCCATGCCTTTCATAGAAAGCATGGGAGACTTTACCACCGGCTCCGGATTCTTGTCCATCCTGGCCGATGAGGACGGCTACGTGCTCAAAACCATGGGCGACGAGGACATCATGCGCCAAGCCCACCAAAATGCGCTGGTGGAAGGC
>CAZAIW010000204.1:2948-4012 GCA_964485285.1 uncultured Burkholderiaceae bacterium
AAAAACTTGGAGTCTTCCCAAGCAAACACGCGCTTCCCCAAATAATGACCGATCGTGTAATTGGTTTGATTTCCCATCACCGCTGCCAGCATCAGTAGCGCCATTACTAGCGGATAACTCATGACTCCAACGCCAGACAATGCTCCAGCGACAAAAAGCAGCGAGTCGCCAGGCAAAAAGGGCATGACAACAAGCCCCGTTTCCACAAAAATGATCAGGAATAAAAGCGCATAAACCCAAGCACCATAGGCTACAACAAAAGCCTCGAGGTGCTTATCAATGTGCAGAATGAAATCCAACAAATAGGTGACGATTTCCATGGGTCAAACAACTTATTGAAGCGCGGCAACAACCGCATCTCCCATCTGAGCGGTATTCACTTTTGTCAAACCGATGCCTCCCTTGCCGTAAATATCTGCTGTTCGCAAGCCCTTCGCTAATACGGCTTTCACGGCATTTTCGACTCGCAAGGCAGTATCTGCTTGGCCTAGGCTAAAGCGAAGCATCATGGCAGCAGACAAAATGGTGGCGAGCGGATTAGCAATGCCTTTGCCTGCTATATCCGGTGCCGAACCGTGACTTGGCTCGTAGAGGCCTTGATTTTTGCTATTGAGTGAAGCCGATGGCAGCATGCCAATAGAGCCTGTCAACATGGCAGCCTCATCACTCAAAATGTCACCAAACATATTGCCTGTCACGATCACGTCAAATTTTTTCGGCTCTTTAACGAGCTGCATTGCAGCGTTGTCCACATACATATGATCAAGTACAACATCAGGGTACTCACGCCCCACCTCTGTCATGACATCTTTCCAGAACTGAAAAGTCTCTAAAACATTGGCCTTATCGACGCTGGTCACACGCTTGTTGCGCTTGCGTGCGGCTTGAAATGCCACATGAGCGATGCGCTCAATCTCAGGGCGACTGTAGCGCATGGTGTCAAAGGCTTCTTCGCTACTAGGAAAATGTCCATCAATCGCAGTGCGACGACCACGAGGCTGCCCAAAGTAAATATCTCCAGTCAACTCCCTGATGATGAGAATGTCCAATCCTGCAATCAGCTC
>CAZAIW010000205.1:0-2901 GCA_964485285.1 uncultured Burkholderiaceae bacterium
CACCATGCCCGTGCCTACCGAGTTGTCGCCTTTGTCGAAGCTGCCAACGTTGCGGGGGTTTTCGTAGTGGTCGACCACTTTGTCTGAATATGCCATTTTGTTTCTCCTAGTGTGCGGCCCATTGAATCGTTGATATGTCAATGCCATCTTGGTACATCTCCCACAGCGGTGAGAGATCGCGTAGTTTGGCGACGTTTTCTTGGATGGTCTTGACAGCGAAATCTATCTCTTCTTCCGTCGTCCAGCGGCCAATCGTCATGCGCAAGCTAGAGTGCGCCAGCTCGTCGCTGCGCCCAAGCGCCCGCAGCACGTAGCTGGGCTCTAAGCTCGCGCTGGTACACGCCGAGCCGCTAGAGACCGCCAATCCTTTGATGCCCATGATGAGCGACTCGCCCTCAACGTAGTTAAAGCTCATGTTGATGTTGTGCGGCACACGCTGCGTCTCATGTCCGTTGATGAACACTTGCTCAATACCCTTTAGGCCACTGAGCAAGCGCTGTTGCAGCGCATAGATGCGCTTGTTCTCTTCATGCATTTCCAGCTTGGCAATGCGATACGCCTCGCCCATCCCCACGCACTGGTGCGTCGGCAGCGTACCGCTACGCATCCCGCGCTCGTGCCCGCCACCGTGCATTTGCGCCTCGATGCGTACGCGGGGTTTGCGCCGCACGTACAGCGCCCCAATGCCTTTGGGGCCATAGGTTTTGTGCGAGGTCAAGCTCATGAGATCGACGGGCAAGCTGGCAAGGTCAATATCCACGCGGCCTGTGGCCTGCGCAGCATCTACGTGGAAGATGATGCCGCGCTCGCGGCAGATCGCGCCAATGGCGGCAATGTCTTGAATCACGCCAATCTCGTTATTGACAAACATGACGCTGGCAAGAATGGTGTCGGGGCGAATCGCCGCTTTGAAGACCTCTAAATTGAGCAAGCCATCTTCTTGCACATCAAGGTAGGTCACCTCAAAGCCTTGACGCTCTAGCTCGCGCATGGTGTCTAGCACCGCTTTGTGCTCGGTCTTAACCGTGATGAGGTGCTTGCCCTTGGTCTTATAAAAATGTGCCGCGCCCTTGAGCGCAAGGTTGTTGGACTCGGTCGCTCCGCTCGTCCAGACAATCTCGCGCACGTCAGCGTTAATCAAAGCCGCCACGTGACCACGTGCCGCTTCAACGGCGGCTTCGGCTTCCCAGCCCCAAGCGTGGGAGCGCGACGCGGGGTTGCCAAAGTGCTCGCGCAGCCACGGAATCATGGCATCAACCACGCGCGGATCGCACGGATTGGTGGCGCTGTAGTCCATGTAGATGGGGAAATGGGGCGTACTGTTCATGAGACTCAAGCTTTAAAAATTATTTATTTGATCCACCAAAACTGGCGAAGTTGCCCAGATTGAAGACCGAGTTAGGCGCCGAAAGCTTCATCGGCTTAGCGACGACTTTGCGTGCGGCGCTTGCATTTTTGCCGTCCATCGTCCAGCCGTTTTCAATTTGTTCTTTGACCAATTTGTCCAGCGTAATGCCGTCCAAAAACGTAAACATGTGCTGATTGAGCGACTCCCACAGATCATGTGTCATGCACATGCCGCCGCCTTCGCCGCAGTCTTGCGAGCCGCCGCAACTGGTGGCATCAATCGTCTCATCGACCGACGTGATGATGTCGGCCACCGAGATCAAATCCATCGTGCGCGACAGCGTGTAGCCGCCACCCGGGCCGCGCACAGCCTCCACGAGCGATTTGCGGCGCAGCTTTGCAAAGAGCTGCTCGAGGTAAGAAAGTGAAATGTGCTGCCGCTCAGCAATGCCTGCCAGCGTGACGGGGCCATTGGCAGCGCGCAAACCAATGTCCAGCATGGCGGTAACGGCAAAACGACCTTTGGTGGTAAGACGCATGGAGAAAGTACCCTAAAAAAATGAGTAGTTGACTGTTTCGCTCAAGTTTAACAGATGTCCTACTAAAACGCTAGGGAATCGCGTTACACGTCATGCCCAGCGACATGTGTGGCGACTTGCATAGGAGTTCCTTACATTTTGAATTGCGGCTACTTTTTTCATTGTGGCCTCAGGCCAATAGGAGGGTTATCGCTTGATCGGCGTATACCTATTTCAGCGGCATTTTTAGGCCATTTTTAAAAGTGCCATGCCCTGCAAGCCTCACCCTCATTGGCTTGTGGGCACGACCGGCCTAGAAGCCAATCAAGATAAGGGCTGCAAGCATGGCAGGTGTTAAAAAACCATCATTTGACAGTGCCCCTGAGGCCTCTCAGCGATGGCCAAACGCCCGCTCTTTGAGCTGCGCCAGTTGATCGCGCACACGCGCGGCTTGCTCAAACTCTAGGTTTTTAGCCGCTTCATACATTTGCTTCTCTAGCTGTTTGATGCGTTTGGCGAGGTCTTTTTCGGTGAACTCCTCCACGCCCGTGGCACGCAGCATGTCGCGGCGCTCGGCTTCCTTGGCCGCGTCTTTGCCCGCTTTGCTGCTCATCACGCCATCAATCATGTCGCGCACTTTTTTGTTGATGCCTTGCGGCGTGATGCCCATGGCCGCGTTGTGCGCGATCTGTTTGTTGCGCCGGCGTTCGGTCTCGCCCATCGCTTTTTTCATGGACTCGGTCACACGATCAGCGTACAAGATGGCGTGTCCGTTCACGTTACGCGCCGCCCGTCCAATCGTTTGAATCAGCGAGCGCTCAGACCTTAAGAACCCTTCTTTGTCGGCATCCAAAATGGCCACCAGCGACACCTCGGGAATGTCCAGCCCTTCGCGCAGCAAGTTGATACCAACCAAAACATCAAAGGCACCCAAGCGCAAATCGCGCAGAATTTCCACGCGCTCCACGGTGTCGATGTCGCTGTGCAAGTAGCGCACTTTGATGCCGTTATCCGAGAGGTAGTCGGTGAGCTGCTC
>CAZAIW010000205.1:2911-3966 GCA_964485285.1 uncultured Burkholderiaceae bacterium
CACGCGCTCGCCTTTGTTGGTGCGCTGCCTGATTTCAAAGAGCACATCGTCCACCTGCGTGGTGGCGGGACGCACTTCCACCAGCGGATCGACAAGGCCTGTGGGACGCACGACTTGCTCGACGATTTGTCCGCTGCGCGAGGTCTCGTACTCGGTGGGCGTAGCGCTCACAAAGATGACTTGGCGCATCCGCTGCTCGAACTCTTCAAATTTCAGTGGCCGGTTGTCCAGCGCACTGGGCAGCCGAAAGCCGTATTCGACCAACGTGGTTTTGCGCGAGCGGTCACCGTTGTACATGGCGCTGAGCTGTCCCATCATCACGTGACTCTCGTCAATAAACATCACCGAATCTTTGGGCATGTAGTCGGTCAGCGTGCTGGGCGGCTCGCCGGGTGCCGCGCCGCTTAAGTGCCGGGTGTAGTTTTCGATGCCTTTGCAGTGCCCCACTTCGGCCAGCATCTCTAAGTCAAATTTGGTGCGCTGCTCAAGGCGTTGGTGCTCGACCAGCTTGCCCATATCCAGCAGCTGCTTGGCGCGCTCGCGCAGCTCTTCTTTGATGGTCTCAATAGCTGCCACCACGCGATCACGCGGTGTCACGTAATGGCTGGCGGGGTAGACGGTGAAGCGCGGAATGCGTGATTTGATGCGCCCTGTGAGCGGATCGAAGAGTTGCAGCGTTTCCACCTCGTCATCAAACAGCTCGATGCGAATGGCCAGCTCCGAGTGCTCGGCGGGGAACACATCGAGGGTATCGCCGCGCACACGAAACATGCCGCGACCAAACTCCACTTCGTTCCTCGCATACTGCATCTTGACGAGGCGCTCAATCACATCGCGCTGACTCATCTTGTCGCCCTCGCGCAGTGTCATGATCATGCGGTGATAGCTCTCGGGCTCGCCAATGCCGTAGATGGCCGAGACCGAAGCCACGATCACCACATCGCGCCGATCCAAAATGCTTTTGGTACACGACAGGCGCATCTGCTCGATGTGCTCGTTGATCGCGCTGTCTTTTTCGATAAACATGTCTCGCTGCGGCACGTAGGATTCGGGCT
>CAZAIW010000206.1:0-3949 GCA_964485285.1 uncultured Burkholderiaceae bacterium
CCACTGGGCATCGCAACCGCTGCGCTCTACACCGGCTTTTCTTGGATCGAGTCGCGCATTGATTTTGTGACCGAGACCGAACTCTTTGCGACTGGGCCATTGCAGCGGCGTGGCTCGCGAGGGCAAGAAAAAACAACCGACCTTGACGCGCTGATCAAAGATTTGGCCGAACTCAACATCGGCGACCCAGTGGTACATGCCGCGCATGGCATCGGACGCTACCGAGGGCTGGTTCATCTTGATGTGGGTCAGACTGCGACTGACCGTGACGACCCCAACCATCAGCAAGAGTTTTTGCACATCGAGTACGCCAATCAAGCCGTTTTGTATGTTCCGGTGGCGGCCTTGCACTTGATCAGCCGCTACACAGGTGTCAGTCCCGATGAAGCACCGCTGCACCGCCTTGGCTCAGACCAATGGACGAAAGCCAAACGCAAGGCCGCCACTCAAGTACGCGATACCGCTGCCGAGTTGCTCAACATCTATGCTCGGCGTGCCGCACGCGAGGGCTTTGCTTTTCGTCTTCAGCCGCATGACTACGAGGTATTCGCCAATGACTTTGGGTTTGAAGAAACCCCTGATCAGCAAGCGGCCATTTCCGCCGTTGTGCAAGACATGATCTCGCCGCGTCCCATGGATCGTCTCGTTTGCGGTGATGTCGGATTTGGCAAGACAGAAGTCGCACTACGCGCAGCATTCATTGCGGCACTGGGCGGTAAGCAAGTGGCATTTTTGGCTCCTACCACGCTACTGGCGGAGCAGCACTATCAAACGCTGGTTGATCGTTTTGCCAAATGGCCCGTTCGCATTGCCGAAATGTCGCGTTTTCGCTCCGGCAAAGAAATTGCAACTGCGCAAAAAGGCATTGCCGACGGCACGCTGGATATTGTGGTGGGCACGCACAAGTTGCTGTCCAAAGACACGCACTTTAAAAACTTGGGACTGCTCATCATCGACGAAGAGCACCGCTTTGGTGTGCGCCACAAAGAAGCCATGAAAGCGCTACGCGCCGAAGTCGATGTGCTGACCCTCACCGCCACGCCTATTCCACGCACACTGGGGATGGCACTCGAAGGCATGCGCGATCTATCCGTAATTGCCACCGCACCGCAGCGCCGCCTTGCCATCAAAACCTTTGTCCGCTCCGAGGACAAAAGCGTCATTCGCGAAGCGCTACTGCGCGAGATCAAACGCGGCGGCCAGTGCTACTTTTTGCACAACGATGTCGCCACCATGGATAACCGCTTGGCACAGCTTAGCGAGCTCTTACCCGAAGCGCGTATTCAGATCGCGCATGGCCAAATGCCCGAGCGTGAACTAGAGCGCGTGATGCGTGACTTTGTGGCTCAGCGCTTTAACGTGCTGCTGTGCTCAACCATTATTGAAACCGGCATTGATGTGCCCACTGCCAACACCATTGTGATGAGCCATGCCGATAAATTTGGACTTGCCCAGCTCCATCAATTACGCGGACGTGTGGGGCGCAGCCACCACCAAGCCTATGCGTATTTACTGGTGCCAGATATTCAGTCGCTCACCCGGCAAGCTCAGCAACGACTCGATGCCATCCAAGGCATGGAAGAGCTGGGATCGGGCTTTTATTTGGCCATGCACGATTTAGAAATTCGCGGTGCTGGCGAGGTGCTGGGCGACAACCAAAGCGGCAACATGCTAGAGGTGGGCTTCCAGCTCTACAACGACATGCTGGCCGAGGCGGTACGCGCCCTTAAAGCCGGCAAAGAGCCTGACTTGATGGAGCCGCTGCACGCCACCACCGAGATTAACTTGCATACCCCTGCCCTGCTGCCCAAAGACTATTGTGGCGACGTGCATTTGCGCTTGTCGTTCTACAAAAAATTGGCAACGGCAAAAAATAACGATGCCATCAGTCGTTTATTGGAAGAGCTGGTGGATCGTTTTGGCAAGCTCCCTGATCAAGCGCAAGCGCTCATCGACACCCATCGCTTGCGCGTGCTGTGCGAACCCTATGGCATTCAAAAAATTGATGCCGCTCCGGGCGTGATCATCATCAGCTTCAAGCCGCATGCCCCCGTCGATCCACAAAGCATCATTCATCTGATTCAGCGCAACCGTCACATCAAGCTAGCGGGCAACGACAAACTGAAGATTGAAAAAGCCATCGACAAACCAAGCGACAGAGCGCATATGGTGCGCGATGTCTTAAAGGGCTTGCAACTGCTCTCGCGCAGCCTTGACTAAACAAAGCCCTTGCAAAGCAAAACATTCCCATAAGCGCTCATCTCCCCCGTTTGCACTATCAAACTGGTCTGCTTGACGCGCTCATAAAACGCAAAACGTTCAATCGCCTCAGCCTGTACGCTAGGTGTCGTCGCATGCTGCGCACTGCTACTGGGTTGCGACTGAATGATCTGAACAACCGCCTGCTGCGCCAAGGTGCGGTGCTCGGGCGGCGCACCGCTCTCGTGCATATAACCCACAGGAAATGGCACATCACCGGCCAGCGGGAAAACCGACAAGATGGCACGACTCACGCACGCTAAATCTAAGCCCGGCAGCCGCACCAAGGGCTTGCGCGGAGAGCTAGCCTTGGCTAAAAAATCAGCCGTGAAGTTGGCATCCACCACAGCCACCCATTCGTTATGCCCCATGGCACATAAATGCATGAGCAACTCGGGTGTCAAAATAGGATCAATTCCTTTGAGCATCAAGCGTCCTTTTATTCATTTCATTACGGTTAAATATACCTCGTTTATTTATGTCGTCCAGTCACACACAGCAGCTGATCGAATCGGCTGTATCGGCCTACCACGGCGCAGACCGTGAATCGGCGCGGCGCTTGTGCCAGAAAGCACTGGTGCATGAACCCCAGCAGCCCTTTGCACTCAATTTGTTGGCTGTACTGACGATGGAGGATGAGCACTTCGAACAAGCGCTTGATCTGTTTGATCGCATCCTAGAGAACCACCCCACCATGCAAAACGCACTGGGCAATCGCCAAGAATGTATGGTGCGCATGATGCGGCGCAGCGACCCCTGGCTACGCTTGGCTTATCACTACTTCCAAACCGGGCGCATGGCCAAGGCGGTTGCGGTTTACCTTGAGGCCATTGCTCAAGGTGCGGGCAGCGACATCATCCATGGCAATTTAGGTGCTCACCTACAAGACCTTGGCGACTGGGGCGAGGCTGAACACCACTACCGAGCGGCCTTGGCCTTCAATCCAGAGCATGTGGGCACACTCTACAACCTTGGGCATTTGCTCAGTTTGCAGCATCGCCACCAAGCGGCTGAGGAGCTGCTACGCCTAGCCATCACGGTCAACCCCCAGTACGGCGAAGCCTATTTGGCACTCGGGCACTTGCTGGCACAAGCCGGTGCACTTGACGAGTCTTTGGCCTGTTTCGACACCGCTTCTAGGGTCATGCCAGACAGCGCCTTACCGCACACGGCCAAGCTGTTCAACCTTGCGTATTCACCCACCGTCACTGCGCAAGACATGTACGACTTAGCAACCCGCGCGGTCGCGCCATTAGCGCAAGCGACTGCGCCACAAACGACACCCAGACCACCAACATCGTCAAGCTCCGGCAGCAAGGCGGCGCAGATCATCCACATTGGCTTTGTTTCAGGCGACTTGAAAGACCATCCGGTCGGTTACTTCACTGAAAATTTGCTGCGCCATGCAGACAAAACAAAATTTGCTTGGCACATCTTTTCTAACTTTGAAGCCAGCGACCCCGTCGCCACCAGCTTGCGCACGCTGGCCAGCAGTTGGACCAACATTGCCGGGCAGAACGATGATGCCGCAGCCGCCTTGATTGCTAGCAAGCACATCGATGTGCTGTTCGACCTCTCGGGCCACACCGCGTTGAACCGCTTGCCGCTGTTTGCTAGGCGTGCCGCGCCTGTACAAATCTCATGGCTGGGGTGGCACGACACCACCGGCCTCAGGGTCATGGACTACCTA
>CAZAIW010000207.1:0-2172 GCA_964485285.1 uncultured Burkholderiaceae bacterium
TTGCAGCGCACGGGTAACTATCCTGTGCCACCGGGCGCATCGGATATTCCAGGCCTAGAAGTCGCCGGGACGATTGTGGGTGGTGACTTAGCAGCCATCGCCGATGCGGGCTTCAAGGTGGGTGATCGTGTGTGTGCGCTGGTGGCTGGTGGGGGTTATGCTGAAATGTGCGTGGCACCCGTTGCCCAGTGCTTACCCATCCCCGAAGGGTTGACGGATACCGAAGCTGCGTCTTTGCCTGAAACTTTTTTTACCGTGTGGAGCAACGTTTTTGACCGAGGCCAGCTCCAAGCCCATGAGACGTTGCTGGTGCAAGGCGGCACCAGTGGGATTGGCGTAACGGCCATTCAAATGGCCAAGGCACGCGGCGCGGTGGTCATCGCAACCGCAGGATCAGACGACAAGTGCAAAGCCTGTCTCGCGCTGGGCGCGGATCATGCGATCAATTACAAAACACAAGACTTCACAGCCGAAGTGCTGCGTATCACGCATAACCGGGGAGTCGATGTCGTGCTGGACATGGTGGCGGGCGACTACGTCAAGCGCGAAGTCGAGTGTCTTGCCGAAGATGGACGCATCGTCATCATTGCCTTGCAAGGTGGCATCAAGGCGCAAGTTCATGCCGGTTTAGTGCTACGCAAACGCCTGACCATCACAGGCTCGACGCTACGCCCTCGGCCTGTTGCCTTCAAAGGTCAAATTGCGGCTGCTTTGAAAGCTCAGGTGTGGCCGCTATTGGCAAACAAAACCATCAAGCCGGTGCTGTTCCAAACCTTTCCAGCTGACCAAGCAGCTTTGGCGCACACCTTGATGGAGTCCAATCAGCACATTGGCAAGATCGTTTTAACTTGGTCATAAAAGAGTGGGAATGAACAACCATGCGTACAAAATTCATTGCCGGTAATTGGAAGATGAATGGCTCGTTAGCTGACAACGAGCTGCTCGCCAAGTCAATTGCAGCGGGGCTTGCAGCCGATCATGCCGCGCAAAGTCCAGCAGTCGCGGTCTGCACGCCAGCAGTCTATTTCCATCAACTGCAAAACTTGCTCGCAGGTACGCCTATTGCCCTCGGTAGCCAAGACATATCCGCTCACGATAAAGGGGCGTTTACGGGAGAAATCTCGGGCGGTATGCTCAAAGAATTTGGCGTGCGCTATGCCATCGTGGGTCACTCCGAGCGCCGTCAGTATCACGGCGAGACCGATAGCGCCGTCGCGCTGAAAGCCAAGGCTGCCTTAGCCGTTGGCATCACGCCCATTGTCTGTGTGGGCGAATCGTTGGCTGAGCGCGAATCGGGCAAAACCGAAGAGGTCGTCAAGCGTCAGCTGGCAGCCGTGATTCACGAAAATGGTCATTGCATCAGCGAGATTGTGCTCGCCTACGAACCCGTTTGGGCTATTGGCACCGGCAAAACAGCAACTCCCGATATGGCGCAGGCCGTGCATGCCGTGCTCAGGGCGCAGCTTCACGCGGCCAGTGCCGTGGCGGCGCAGCGCGTACCGATTCTGTATGGCGGCAGCATGAATGCTGCCAACGCCGCGTCGCTGCTGGCGTGCCCTGATATTGATGGAGGTCTTATTGGCGGCGCAGCGCTGAAGGCCACCGACTTTTTAAGCATCATTGCTGCAGCTCGCTCCGTCATTTACTGATCGACACCTCCCCTATTTATTTCTCCTATTTATTTCTACGAAACAACATTCACCATGAACGCCCTACTCAACATCATCCTCGTCGTACAAATGCTAGTGGCCATCGTTATGGTTGGCCTGATCCTGATTCAACAAGGTAAAGGAGCCGACATGGGCGCTTCTTTTGGCTCGGGCTCAGCAGGCTCGCTGTTTGGTGCCTCAGGCGGTGCTAACTTCATGTCGCGTACAACCGGCATCTTGGCGGCTGTCTTTTTTGTGTGCACACTCATTCTTGCGTATTTCGGCAATCTCAAAACGACAGCCACGGGCAGCGTCTTGGGTACGGCTATTCCTGCGGCTACAGCTCCCGCACAAAACGCCTCGGGTGCGGTCACCAGTGCCTCGCCTGCAAGCCCCGCGTCAGCAAGTACGCCAGCCAGTGGCGCAGCACAAATTCCAACAAAATAAGTGCTCATGTAACTGCGGGTTTACCCTTTTTCGGTTAAACTTGCAGGCTGCCCAGATCACATCCATCCTCTAGTGA
>CAZAIW010000207.1:2182-3939 GCA_964485285.1 uncultured Burkholderiaceae bacterium
GTCTCGCCGACGGCACCATCACAAAATAACAGCAATAGCCCCATGCAACTCGACCAATATCTTCCCGTTTTATTGTTCATCATCGTCGGCGTTGCAATTGGTGTCATACCTCAAGTTCTAGGCTACATCCTTGGCCCTAATCGCCCTGATGCGGCCAAAAATTCTGCCTACGAGTGCGGCTTTGAAGCCTTTGAAGATGCCCGCATGAAATTTGATGTGCGCTACTACTTAGTCGCCATTCTTTTTATTCTTTTTGACCTCGAAATCGCCTTCCTCTTCCCATGGGCTATTGCGCTCAAAGATGTGGGACTGGTAGGCTTTTGGGCTGTCATGATTTTCCTTGGTCTGCTCACGGTAGGTTTTGCCTATGAGTGGAAAAAGGGCGCCCTCGACTGGGAATAGGATTGGGAGTACGACATAAATGATTGAAGGCGTTTTAAAAGAAGGCTTCATCACAACGAGTTACGACTCGGTTGTGAATTGGGCTAAGACGGGCTCCTTGTGGCCGATGACATTTGGCCTCGCATGCTGCGCCGTGGAGATGATTCATGCGGCCAATGCGAGGTACGATATTTCGCGCTTTGGCGCTGAAGTCTTTCGTGCCAGTCCGCGTCAGTCCGACTTAATGATTGTGGCGGGAACGCTGTGCAACAAGATGGCACCAGCGCTACGCAAGGTCTACGATCAAATGCCCGAACCACGCTGGGTTCTCTCCATGGGTTCGTGCGCCAATGGCGGTGGCTACTACCACTACAGCTATTCGGTGGTGCGTGGCTGCGATCGAATTGTGCCCGTTGATGTTTACGTGCCAGGCTGCCCGCCAACCGCTGAAGCCCTTCTTTACGGCATCATCCAATTGCAACAAAAAATTCGTCGTACCCATACGATTGCAAGGGCCTAAACATGACGGATGCAACCACCACCCCAGCGGAGCAAGCTCCAGCACCAGTACCGACCAAACTAGAGGCGCTCCAGGCGCACATCACCGCCCTTGTTGGCGACAAAGCCGTACGCATCGCCATTGACAATGGGGAGCTCAAAATCCTTGTCACGGCAACGCACTATCTTGCAGTTGCCCGCCTCTTGCGCGATGCGCCGGGTTGCCAGTTTGAACAACTCATCGACCTGTGCGGCGTTGACTACTCCGCGTACAAAGAGGGAGTTCATTTCGCAGCAGGTGAAGGTCAGCGCTTTTGTGTTGTCACGCATTTGCTATCCGTCAGCCTCAATCAACGTATTCGCTTAAAAGTGTTTGCTCCCGATGACGACATGCCCATCGTGCCATCGCTCACCTCCATTTGGAACAGCGCCGATTGGTTTGAGCGCGAGGCGTTTGATCTGTTTGGTGTCGTGTTTGATGGCCACAACGACTTGCGCCGCATCTTGACCGATTACGGCTTTATTGGCCACCCCTTGCGCAAAGACTTCCCGGTCAGTGGCCATGTCGAAATGCGTTACGACGAAACCGCCAAGCGCGTCATCTATCAACCCGTATCGATTGAGCCACGCGAAATCACGCCACGCATCATCCGCGAAGAGAACTATGGAGGCATTGGCCGTGGCTGAAATTAAAAACTACACCCTCAACTTTGGCCCTCAGCATCCAGCCGCACACGGCGTGTTGCGCCTTGTGCTTGAACTTGACGGCGAAGTCATCCAGCGCGCTGACCCACACATTGGCCTGTTACACCGAGCCACCGAAAATCTAGCCGAGAGCAAAACCTACATTCAATCCCTGCCCTACATGGATAGGCTGG
>CAZAIW010000208.1:0-3910 GCA_964485285.1 uncultured Burkholderiaceae bacterium
GGTAAATTCTACGGCTCATCTTATTTCGTTGATCCGCGCGGACAAATTTTTGCCGGGCAAGCCATGGGACTGACGTATGGACAGAACATGCGTCTGATTGTTTTGCCGCAAGCCTTTCGCAACATGCTGCCCGTTCTGCTGACGCAGACCATCATCTTGTTTCAAGACACCTCCTTGGTCTACGCCATTGGTGCCTATGACCTGCTCAAAGGCTTTGTCACCGGTGGAAAAATTTACGGTCGCGTCGAAGAGGTCTACATCTTGGCCGCGCTGGTTTACTTTGCGATCTGCGTGAGTTTGTCCTACGGGGCACGCCGCCTACAAGCCAAAATCGCCATCATTCGCTAAGCTATTTGTAAAGAAAAG
The DNA here is from genome assembly GCA_964485285.1 of uncultured Burkholderiaceae bacterium. Classification (GTDB taxonomy): domain Bacteria; phylum Pseudomonadota; class Gammaproteobacteria; order Burkholderiales; family Burkholderiaceae_C; genus JASGCK01. The sequence goes on from CAZAIW010000208.1 coordinate 367, forward strand.
AACTCTCCATGATTGAACTCAAAAACGTCTCCAAGTGGTATGGCAAAACCCAAGTCCTGAACAATTGCAGCGTCAACATCCAAAAAGGCGATGTCGTCGTTGTGTGCGGCCCTTCAGGTTCTGGCAAGTCCACACTCATCAAAACCATCAATGCGTTAGAGCCCTTCCAGCAGGGGGAAATTTTTGTTGACGGCGCGGCCGTGCACGACAAAAACACCGATCTACCCAAGCTACGCGCCCGTGTGGGCATGGTGTTTCAAAGCTTTGAGCTGTTTCCGCATTTGTCCGTCACCGAGAACTTGACCCTTGCACAGGTCAAAGTGTTGGGGCGCAGCGATGCTGAAGCACTTGAAAAAGGACTGAAATACCTAGACCGCGTCGGCCTCTTGGCGCACAAGGACAAGTTTCCAGGGCAGCTCTCGGGCGGTCAGCAGCAGCGCGTGGCTATTGCGCGTGCGCTGTGCATGGACCCCATCGTGATGCTGTTTGATGAACCCACATCCGCACTCGACCCAGAAATGGTGGGCGAGGTTTTAGACGTGATGATGAGTTTGGCGCAAGAAGGCATGACCATGATGGTGGTGACTCACGAAATGGGCTTTGCCCGCAAAGTCAGCAGCCGCGTGATCTTTATGGATGTCGGTGGAAAAATTTTAGAAGACTGCTCCAAGGATGAATTCTTTAATCACCCCGAAAACCGCCAGCCGCGCACCAAAGAGTTTTTGAATAAAATTTTGGTGCACGGATGACCTGCGTCGTCACCACACTACCCATTCACACTATTTAACAAGAAGGAAACGACAATGAGCATCGTGAGCGAATTTAAAGCCTTTGCCCTCAAAGGTAATGTCATGGATTTAGCGGTCGGCGTCATTATTGGCGGGGCTTTTGGTAAGATTGTCGATTCATTAGTCGCTGACATCATCATGCCCTTGGTCGGCATGGTGTTTGGCAAACTCGATTTTTCAAACCTCTTCATTGTGCTAGGCAGCGTACCGGCGGGCACCGAGAACACCTTAGCGGCGCTGAAAAAAGCAGGCGTTCCGGTTTTTGCCTACGGCAGCTTTATTACGGTAGCGGTTAACTTCACGATCTTGGCCTTTATCATCTTTATGATGGTCAAACAAATGAACCGCCTCAAAGCCAACGAACCCGCGCCCGCGCCCGCACCAACGCCCGAAGACATCACCCTCTTACGCGAAATTCGGGATAGTTTGAAGAAGTAAGCTGGCGCTTAACTGCGCTTAACTACGCTTAACCAAGCCGCTTATCCGCGCACAAACTCACGCGCTTTTTTGAGTGCATACAGCAGGCCTCTTGGGTCTGCTTTGTTTTTGCCGGCCAGATCAAAAGCGGTGCCGTGATCGGGGCTGGTACGGACGATGGGCAAGCCCAGCGTAACGTTCACGCCCGCATCAAGTCCTAGGTATTTGACGGGAATAAGTCCTTGGTCGTGGTACATGGCGATCACCACATCGAACTCGTCCTGCACCACGGTTTTTCTGGCACGCATAAAAATGGTGTCGGGTGCGTAGGGGCCGCTGGCCTTGATGCCTAATGCCCGCGCCGCAGCAACCGCTGGCGCGATGATGTCTATCTCCTCGCGGCCAAACAGTCCTCCCTCGCCCGCGTGAGGGTTGATGCCAGCCACGGCGATGCGCGGTTGTGCGATACCGGTGCGCGCCAAAAATTCATGGGTGATTTGTAGCGTGGTGAGGATGCTTTCGGTGCTGAGTGAATCAAGCGCCTCGCGCAGTGGCACATGGATGCTGACCAGCACGGTGCGCAGCTCATCGTTGGCCAACATCATGCGCACCGGCATAGCCGCAGGCAAAGCACCCGCCGCCCGTGCACACAGCGCTTGCAGCATTTCGGTATGCCCCGCAAAGCCGATGCCAGCCAGCGCCAAGGCCTCTTTGTGCAGCGGGGCAGTCACCATACAACTGACCTCTCCTCGCAAAGCCTGATGGACGGCGGCTTCCACGGCATTTGCCGCTGCAAGCCCTGTGCTGCTTGACACGCAGCCATAGGGGGGGAGGGAATTCTCATGAAATGGCATGCCAGTTTGAACCAGTTTGATGACTTCTGGACGCACGCCCACCAGCGCACAGGCACGGCGCATAACCTGCACGTCGCCATAAACGACCACGTCCTGCATCTGACTGGGGTGGTCTCGGTAGAGCATGGTGATGATCTCGGGGCCAATGCCGGCGGGGTCTCCCATGGTGAGGGCGATGGTTGAATGCATGGTTAGGCAGGGTTGTCGATGTCAATAAAGACGTGCTCAAGACCCAGGTGCTCGGCCGCCGCCATCGCAACAGCAGGCGCGCCGTAACGCTCGCTCACGTGATGACCACAGGCGATATAGGCCACGCCCATCTCACGCGCATAGTGAGCCTGCGGCTCTGAGATTTCGCCGGTGATGAACACATCGGCACCTGCCGCTATCGCCGCTTCAAAATAATTTTGTGCGCCGCCCGTGCACCATGCCACGGTTTGAATGGGATGGCTGGGCGAGCCAATTACCGTGAGATCACGCCCCAGCCGCGCCAAGCCGACATGGGCTCTGATGTGCTCGCATAAGTCTCCCACCGTCTTAGCCTGACTTGTGCCCAGCCACACCAGGCCTTGCTCGCCACGGCGTACGATCTGGGAAGCCTCATCCAGCAAGGGCTTGAGTCCCAGCACACGCGCCAACTGCGCGTTGTTACCTAGCTGTGGATGAGCGTCCAGCGGCAAGTGGTAGGCAAACAAATTGACATCGTGGTTGATCAAAGCACCTAGGCGTTTGCGCATCCAGCCGGTCACGCGCGTCTCGCCGCGCCAAAAAAGTCCATGGTGAACAAGGATGGCATCAGCCTGTGCCGCTATCGCCGCCTCGATCAGGGCAAGACTGGCCGTCACGCCCGAGACGATTTTTTTGATGTCCTGCCTGCCCTCCACTTGCCAGCCGTTGGGACAAAAATCTTTGAATCGATCAGGTTGCAGCAAGGTGGTGAAAAAGCGATCTAGTTCTAGGGCGGTTGTCATTGGCGATAATTCCTCTCTCGCAACGATGGGGCGAGCCTTCATTCTCACAGAGAAACTCGATTTGGAAATCTTATGCGCAAATTCTGGCTGCTATTTTCACAAACTGTTACCGTTGCTTTGGCGCTGTATTTTGTCGTTGCCACACTCAAGCCTGAGTGGTTAGGCTCCGGCAGCCGCACCAGCGCAAGAGACGGTGTTCCTTTGCTGGAAGCCTCGCCCAGCAAGGGTTCTGAGTCACCCACCCCAGCAGCGGGTTCGTTGGCGGCGGCGGCTAGGAAAGCATCTGCAGCGGTGGTCAGCATTAACACCAGCCAAGTGCGCCGCGTCAATCCGCGCAACAGCGACCCTTGGTTTCAATTCTTTTTTGGTGGCCGGCAAGGCAATGCGCCACAAGAGTCCGAACGGCAGGAACAAATGGGGCTCGGCAGTGGTGTCATCGTGTCGGCCGATGGCTACATCCTGACCAATAACCACGTGGTGGAAGGTGCCGACGAGATTGAGGTGATCTTGAACG
>CAZAIW010000209.1:0-3892 GCA_964485285.1 uncultured Burkholderiaceae bacterium
CCACGGCTTTCACCTGTGGGGAACCCCGCAAGCCTGCCCCTCAAAGGCAAAGGCGTATAGCGGGGTTGTCCATAGGCAGGCGAAGCCTGAGCGGTGGGCAGTGGGTTAGGCGACAAGTTTTCGACTTAGCCTCTGGCCGCAGCTTTAGCTCGTGCCTCAACGCTTGCCCATTTCGGGGCTTTTACTTTTCAAGGCTTCAAAATCTCAATCAATTGACTAACATTCAATTTAGTGCCAATGAGAGTTTTTCGGATAGGTTCGAAAACTGCGAGCATGGCTCTGTATTTGTTGGCTGTAGGCATGTGAGAGTTCAGATTTTTCGGATCAAATCTTATAAACCGATCCATTTTTTCAATGAGAAACCGCGCAATCCCCATTTGGCTTGTTTCATTGTTTCCATCAAATCCACGAAACTTAACGGGGCTGGTCGAACCCAAGGCTGTCTCTAAAGTCGATTTATCCGCAGGGCTTAGGCCTTCACAGGCTTCCTCAATAAACGACCACATATCAAGGACATCCACGACGTAGCGAACCTCGTCAGGGTCATCAACATGATCATGGAAAACGCCTTGCATATCCCATTTTGGAGCCCAATAATGTCCGCCGTAAATAACGTCTGCCAGAAACTCGGGGTTGGACTCTGGATTCTTAATTTTCAACGCTTTGTAAACGTCCGACATCATCAGAATCAACATTTTTTCACCGTCGCTGAAATTAACGGCACGACTTGACCCAGCAGATAGGCCAACATTGATTAGGCGGCGCACCGCCTCTGCTCGCGTAGGGTAATCAGGCTGTTCGCCTGCCCACTTGTCCACCTGCTCTAGTTGCGCTTCGTCAATACGAAGTTCGAACCGTTCCGACTTTGTTTTTGTTGCCATCTTGGGGCTCCTAAAATTGTTAAGATTCGCACATGATACAGTACATTTGTACGGTTGTCAAGTCATTTTTACGGTGTCTCGCAAACTGTCCACGGCTGAACCTGTGGGGAACCCCGAGCACCTTCACAGGTGCATGGGCGGGGTTGTCCATAGGCAGGCTGAAAGCCTGAGCGGTGGGCAGTGGATCAGTGCTGGCCCAGTGGTTTGCGCTGAACCTGTGCCTCTTGGTTTTTGTTTTTTCGTGTGTGCTGGTACGTCTGCGAAGCGTTGATCAGTTCTTTGGCCTGCGATAGGTTGAGTTTTGCCAGTTTGACAAACTCGGGTAAGTCCATGCTGTCCTTGCCGCCCATGATCTGGTCGATCTGTTTGTCGGCGGTGGCTTCGTTTTGGCTGCGCCATGTCAGGGTCGCGCTGTCAAAACGAATATCCAGCGGCTCGGCGCTGGGGTAGTTGCGCGATCCGTGGTGTAGTCGGGCTTCGGTGGCGCTGATTGGCTCAATGCCCAAAGCAAATTCAAATGCCCCCGCCAGTGAACTGGCCCCACGCCCTGCAATGAACGGGTCTGACCAGTCCCTGTGCGCCTTGGCGGTGTGGTGAACCACGAAGATCGTGGCGTTCAATTCATCGCGTAATTTTGAGAATTCGCGCATGACGGCGGTCATTAACACGTTGTCGTTCTCCTCGCCCACCACGTAATAGAGCGGATCGATGATGATGCAGGTAATGCCGCCTTCTTTGGCTACCTTGGCAAGCCGTTCAAACGGTGCTTGGTTGACTGTTTGCGCCTTGGTGTCCACCAGTGCCTGATCATTGGTGAACTCGTGGGCGTTGAAGAAAAAGACGTTTTCCAGTTGCTTGTCGGCCTTGTAATACTGGTTCATGCTGTTGATCCGCATCCCCAGCGCCTGCTTGGTCAATTCCAAGTTGATGTAGAGGATTTTTTCGGGCTTGGTGGATACTGGCAAGCCTAAAAATGGCTTCTTGGTAATCAGCGAAAAAACCAGATTCAAGGCCAGCATGGATTTTTTGGCTTTCGCTGGGGCAACGATCATGCCTACCGCGCCACGCTCGACAAGGGTATCAATCAGCGGTTCAAAGGTCAGATTTTTGGTAGATCGTAAAATGAAATCCCCTCGGTTTTTAATCAGCAAGTCCATGATGGTTTTTCCGCAAAAACCATGTTGTTGTAAATTTTGATTGCTTTGTCAAACTTTGTCCCATCCATGCATTTGACAAAACCCTTTTGAGTAATTAGGCTTTCTCTTGGAAGCCTAATTACTCAAAGGTTAGACAAGTAGTAAGGATCAGGAAAATAAAGCGCCCTCAATCGGGTGTTTTTTGTTTCCGTGGCTTGGCCGTTCTGGCCTTGCGGTCTTCGATCATTTTCCAGCGGTTCAAAAAGACTTTGAAGGTCGGATCAGGCAGTTTCAGCCCGTCCCAGTCCAGCGGGTAAACCAGTTTCCCCAGCGTCTCGGCCAGTGCCATCAATCCCACGTCGTGGGTGTAGGTGTTGAAGTGAACGGATTGCCCCGTTTCCCCACGGTGGCCCGTGATCTGCATGACGTGGGCGGGGTTGGAGTTCAAGGCGTGTAAGCGGGTGATTACGGTGTGCCTGAACGAGTGGAACACCTTTCGGTCGTCCTTGATGCCGCGCTTGTCCAGCAACAGGGCGAATTGTCGGCCTGCGTTCTTGCCGCGTCCGTTGGCCCCTTCCGTGGTGAAGGGGAATAGGAACTCTTGGCCCATGCCCTGAACGTGTTGGGCGTAGGCCATGAAGCCCAAGGCGTTCAGGTGCGGGTGTATGGGCACCACGCGCCGCGCGTCGGCGGTCTTGCCGCCTTCAATCTGGAAACAGGGCACGCCGTCAATAGTTTTGACGTTGGCAGCTTTCAGGCTGGCGATTTCCTCGCGCCGTGCGCCCGTGAACAAGGACACGATGGGAATCCAATAGTGATCTGGTTTGGGCATGTCCTCCAGATACGTCTTGGAAAAAATCGCCTTCAATTCGTCACTGCTGAACGGCTCGTAATGCTCCACCTTGGCGGCCAGTTTGTCCTTGTTGGCAATGAACAAGCCCTCCGCGGGGCTTTTGTCGCTGGCGGTGTAGTGGCCGTGGCGGATCGCCCAGTTGAAAAAGTCATTGACCTGCCCCAATCGCTTGTTGATGCGGTTGGCCTTGATGCCGCGTTTGAGGTCGGCGGTTTTCCACTGCACCAGTTCAGGCTTGCCGTACAGGTTGATGTCCAGGTCGCCAAAGATGTCCGTGAAGTCTTTGTAAGTGCGGCCTTTTTCCACCAAGGTTTGCAGGGCGTTGTCGTGCTGCTTTTCCTCCAGATAGGCGGCAGTGGCTTGGCTGAACGGCATGGCCTTGGCAAGCACCCGCTGAACCATGGCGTGGGTCTGGGGTCTGCCAATGGTCATGGCTTCCTGTAGGGGCGGGAATTGGCCGTGAATCTCTTTGTACGCCTTGAGGGCTTCCATCATCAACGCATGGTCGGCGGCTCCGTTGGCTTTCATCACGCCATGGGCCATGTCCAGTTCGTACTTGCGAACCAGTTCGTCTAGGTTGGGGAGTTTGGGCTTTTCGGTCATGGCGCGTTTCCTCTCGTAGGCTTCATTAAACGCCAGTGCGAGAAGGCGGGCCGTGGTGGCGTGCTTGGTGCCAAGGCTGTGTAGGCTCTCTCTGCGCTTGCCGTCCGCGTCCGTCCAAAGAATGCGGATGCTGTACACGCCATGCCTGTTCTGTTTCAGTCGGGGAACTCGGATCGTGTGGGAACCTCAAGTGGTCACCCGATCCGTGGTCTAGAAACGAAAAAAGCCTTGATCTCTCAAGGCTTTTTTACAGTTGGTGCGGCTGGCAGGACCAGACGGCCAAAAATTCGTAAGCCCTTGATTCAGATCGACTTTTTCCACATTCACCCCGTGGATTGGATCAATTTTGTGGGAACCCAAAGTGGGAACCGTTCCCACTTTGGGTTAATCGATCGTATCACTGTAGACCATGTGCCCAG
>CAZAIW010000210.1:0-3873 GCA_964485285.1 uncultured Burkholderiaceae bacterium
TTGCCGCGCCGCTGTGGATCGCGGTGGTCGCACTGTGCGGAGCCGCTTTGATGGGGACACTGGGTTTAATTGCCGGTTTGTGGGCCGACAAATTTGACCAAATGTCGGCCTTTCAAAACTTCTTCATCACGCCTATGACGTTTTTGTCGGGCGTGTTTTACTCGATTCACAGCCTGCCCAGTTTTTGGCAAACGGCCAGCCGCTTCAATCCATTCTTCTACATGATTGATGGTTTCCGGTACGGCTTTTTTGGCAAAAGCGATGTCACGCCATGGATGAGCTTGGCCGTTGTGCTGCTCACCTTGTCCATCGTCAGCAGCATCGCGGTTCATTTGCTGCGCATGGGTTACAAAATTCGGCACTAACTCATCCCACACACCCACATGAACGCACACGACATAGAACAACTCATCGCCGCAGGCTTGCCTTGCTCCCAGCTAGAAGTAACGGGCGATGGTCGGCATTGGTACGCCACCATTGTCTCCCCTGCTTTTGCAGGCAAGCGACTCATCCAGCGCCACCAAATGGTCTACGCCTGCTTAGGCAACAAAATGCAAACCGATGAAATTCATGCGCTGTCGATGAAAACGTTGACACCGGCTGAGGTTTGAGTCGTAAAGGCATCTGTTTGATTCGCTTGAGTGCCTTGTCAAAATCAACCTCATGCCAAGCCGTACCAGACACCACGACCTGCACCATTTTGAGCAAGGTGTCCCGCATTGACGAGTTTTTGAATATGTTGCTTAACGGTGCTACGGTTTGCACCCGTGAGTTTGACTGCCGCCTGTGTGGTGATCCTGCCGCGTTCACGAGTCAATTCAAAAATCTGTAGCGATAGCTCAGGCAGTACCGCAAGAACGATTTTTTCGTGTTCGACTTTTTTCTCCAATCGCTTGACCTGTGCGTGAAGTGAGCGCAGAAAAAATGTGATCCACGGCTCCCAATTTGGAGCATCCGTGCGAATCGTGATCTGAGTCTGTCTGAGTGCAATGTAGTAGTTACCTTTGTTGCGCTCAATCACACTCTCTAGCGAGCTATACGGAACATAGGCATAGCCAGCTTGCAGGAGCAGTAGCGTTGTCAAGATTCGCGACAAGCGGCCATTACCATCTTCAAACGGGTGTATGGCCAAGAAAGTCACAACAAACACTGCAATGGAGAGAAGCGGGTGCAGGGTTTTATTGTCGCGCTCTGCCCTGTACCACTCTACTAATTCCGTCATCAGCCTTGGGGTATCAAACGGCGTGGCCGTTTCAAATACCACGCCGATCACTTGGCCTGTTTCGTCACGCGCTACGACTGAGTTGGTATGGGTTTTGTAGTTGCCACGATGCGCAATGTCTTTGTCCACGTGGGTCAATAAATCGCGATGCAGTTGCTTGATATGGTTTTCTGTGAATGGGATGTACTCAGCCGACGAAAAAATTAAGTCCATGACTTTTGCGTAGCCCGCCACCTCTTGCTCATCACGCGACTCGAACGAGGCCTTACTCAGTCCCGCCATGAGTTTTTCTACTTCGCGGTCGGAAAGCTTACTGCCTTCGATACGGGTTGAAGAGCCAATGCTTTCTATTGTGGCCACACGCCTGAGTGCATCAAGCCGTTCAGGTGAGATCGTACCAAAGGCACGCCACGCACCCTTGAATTCGTCGATGGCCGAGATGAGAGATAGTATTTCAGTGGTGATGGAAATGGTTTGAGTATTGAGCATGTCCATAAATATATCCATTTATGTCCAATTAGCAAGCCATATCCATTCTTTTGTCCGTTTATATCCACTTTGGAGTCTAGTTGTTTGGGCACTTGAAATTTTTAGCTGTATGGTAATCCCCCCGCAAATTAAGAACAGTTAAAAGTAGAGACTCACGCCCGAGGGCAGAAAGAGTTTTTACCAATGAAGACGAGCAAATTTAGCGACAGCCAAATCATGGCGATCTTGAAACAAGGCGAATCAGGCGTGCCAGTCAGCACGCTGTGCAGGGAGAACGGCATGAGCAGTGCCACTTACTACAAATGGCGAACCAAGTTTGGCGGCATGGACGCAAGCCTGATTTGCCTAGAATTGGGATATGCGAAATACCACACCGCCCATCACATCAAGCTCGCAGCCCGTTGATGCGCACTTAGCGATTCAAAATCGACTCCACGATCGTTTACGGGTTATTAACCAATCCAGCGCTATGCAAAATCAAACGATCGACTTGCTTCAGCTATTTCCTCACACAGAAAATCCCACAGAGCTTCTCAGGCAAATTGATGAGCTTAAAAAGTGCCTCGATAGTTTCCGTCCCCTCACACCGTCAGAAAGTTTGAAGCTCGCCGAAGCCTTTGATCTTGAATACACCTTTGAGTCCAATCGAATAGAGGGTAATTCACTGACCTTGGTGGAAACGCAAATCGTGCTTGAGCACGGCGTGACGGTTAGCGGTAAACCGCTAATCCATCATTTAGAAGCAGTGAGCCATCGTGATGCTTTGGTATTTGTAAAAAAACTGGTACAAGACAAAGCAAAATTCACTCTCTCCGTGCTTCTCGACATTAACCGCATTATTTTGAAAGGCTCGGTGCACGAAGAGGAGGGTGGGCGTTTTAGACAAAAACGAGTCACGATTAGAGGTAGCCGCCATGTCCCGCCTAACTATGCTGTCGTACCCGACAAAATGGAAGAGTTGTATCGTCAGTTGGAGGAGTGGCAAACTCAAAATCAGCATCCCGTAGAAATAGCTGCAAAACTCCATTTTGAGCTGGTCAAAATACATCCGTTTGTCGATGGAAATGGGCGCACCTCACGCCTCGTTATGTCGTTTTGGTTGATGCAAAACGGCTACACCATTGCCAATTTATCGGGTGCGGATGCTGACAAATTACGGTACTACAACGTATTGGAAGAAGCTTCGACGCAGGGCAATTTAGAGCCATTTAAGACTTTGATTTATGAGCGTGAAAAGGCTTCGCTGATATGGCACCTAGAGGGCTTAACGCCCGATGCGGCCAAGGGTCGTGGTACATATTTTTTAGACACGATTGCACCGCTGCTGTAGCGTGAGCGTCTACACCATTTACCGCCCTGCCCTATGAAAATCGGTTACGCCCGCGTCAGCACCATCGACCAAAACCTTGACTTGCAGCTCGACGCTTTGAAGGCGTGTGGCTGTGAGCGGGTGTACCAAGAACACGCTTCGGGCAAGTCCGCTTTGCGGCCAGAGCTTACGAGTGTGCTCAAAGCCCTTCGAGCTGGGGATTCGCTGGTGGTATGGCGGCTGGATCGGCTGGGGCGCAGCTTGCCTGACCTGATTCGCAGCTAGAAATGGGATCGCGCCATCATGTCAACGCTCTTATTGCTTTATTAAAGTTTCCCGAAATTTGAGTCTTGGACCATGGTTGCAAACACCTCATGCGCAATTGGCTTGGCCCTAATTCTGGCCACCCGTCTGCCTTGCATGTGTATCACCTCCAACTGCCAATCGCCCACCGTTACGCGCGAACCCACCACCGGCAGCTCGCCTAGCAGCAGCATAACCAGTCCGCCCAGCGTGTTGTAGTGGTCGTCCTCTTCGTGCGGTAGGAATTCCAACTCCAACTTGCTTTTGAGTTCTTGAACCGAGAGTTGCCCGTCCAGTAACCACGAGCCGTCTAGCTGCAACTCGCTGGAAGCATCGCCTTGTGCCGGCGTGTGCAGCTCGCCCGTAATGGATTGCAACAGGTCTTGCGGCGTAATCAGTCCTTGCACCTCACCGTATTCGTCCACTACCAAGACCATGCGCTCGGCACGTCGCTTGAACTGGTTGAGTAGCAGCATGGCGTTGAGCGTCTCGGGCACAAAGCTAACGGCTTCGATCAAATCATGCCAATCGCTCGCCGCCGCTGGGGGAG
>CAZAIW010000211.1:0-3790 GCA_964485285.1 uncultured Burkholderiaceae bacterium
GGCGTGCGTCGTGCAACAGCTTGTTCAGCACGTCTACACGCGCGTCTTCGTCCAGCTGTGCGTAGTGTTTTTCCACACCCGCTGTGGCCAGTAATTCGGCGATGACGAGCTCGTGTTGGTCTGAGCTTTGGCGCAAGTCCACGGTGGCCAAATGAAAGCCAAACACCTCGACCGTTCGCATCAGCGGCGTGAGGCGGCCCGCCATCAAGGCGCTGCCGTGCTGGGCTTCGAGCGAGGCGGCGATCACGCGCAAATCGGCCAGCAGCTCGTGCGCTGATAGGTAGGGGTTTTGTGGTGCAACCGCATGGCGTGCCGCGTCACCGCCTGTGAGGTCTTTCAGTGTGGCGGCTAAGCGCGCATACATGCCGGTGAGGGCGCGGCGATAAGGCTCGTCTTGGCGGTGGGCGTTGGTGTCGGGCGAGCGCTCGGCCAAGGCTTGCATCTCAGGTGTCACATCCACCAGCATGGCCGACATGGACAGCTCGGTGCCAAGAAAGTGCAGCTCAGTCAGGTAATGGCGCAAGGCCACATCGCATTGGCGGCGCAGTGCGTAGTGCAGGGTGTCGGCGTTGACGTTGGGGTTGCCATCGCGGTCGCCGCCAATCCACTGACCCATGCGCAAAAAGCTGTGCACATGGGCTTGGCCTAATTCGGCTTCGAGGTCGGCGTAGAGCTTAGGAATTTCGCTCAGGAAGGTCGATTCGTAATAGCTCAGCGCGTTTTCAATTTCATCCGACACCGTGAGCTTGGTGAAGCGCAACAAACGGGTTTGCCACAGCTGCAACACGCGGGCGCACAGCTGCATTTCATTGACTGCCAGCTCACGCAGTGTCAAGGCATCGGGTGCGGCTTTGGCCGAGGTGTGCAAGGCCGCGCGTGACTTGATGTCATCACGCAAGCCCAAGAGTTGCGCAATGCCACGCTCGGCATCCAAGATGCTTTTGCGCTGCACTTCGGTGGGGTGCGCGGTGAGCACGGGCGACACATGGCTGTTTGCCAGTGTTTGCACGATGCTTTTGGGTGCGATGCCCGCGCCTTTGAGGCGGCCAAGCGCGACAGACAGGCTGCCTTCCTGGGTGTGGCCCGCGCGCTCATGAATGGCGCGGCGGCGAATGTGGTGACGGTCTTCGGCCAGGTTGGCCAAGTGGCTGAAGTAGGTGAAGGCGCGAATCACACGCACCGTGGCTTCACCGCTGAGCGAGGCCAAGAGTTTTTTCAGGGCTTTGTCGGCGCTGGCATCCGAGTCACGGCGAAACGCCACCGAGAGCTTGCGCACCTGCTCGACCAGTTCATAAGCTTCTTTGCCTTCTTGTTCGCGAATCACATCGCCCAAGATGCGGCCCAGCAATCGAATGTCTTCGACCAGCGGGCGTTCGTTTTCTTTGGCTTGCTGAGCTGCGCGAGCGGTGGCGGATGGCTGGGCTTTGGCTGAAGTGGATTTGTCAGTCATGGTTTGCTTGCGCTGCTGCTGTCGCCGCCGCTGTCGCTTCCCGCGCCAAGCGGGTGATCTCGCCCCAATCGCCGCGCTCCACCGCGTCTACCGGCGTGAGCCACGAGCCGCCGACCATCGCCACATTGGGCTGCTTTAAAAACTCGCCTAGGTTGGCTAGCGACACGCCGCCCGTGGGACAAAAATGCATATCGCCCAAAGGGCCGCCCAGTGCTTTAAGCATGGCCAAACCACCCGCTTGCGCAGCAGGAAAGAGCTTGACGAGACCAAAGCCGTAGTCGCGTGCGGCCATCACTTCGCCGGGGGTCATCACGCCGGGCATGAACGGCAATTTGCATTGAAGCGCGGCTTGCACCAGCGCGTCGGTCATACCGGGCGAGAGCGCAAAGCTAGCGCCTGCGGCTTGCACACGCGCCATCTCTTCGGCGCGGGTGACGGTGCCTGCACCCACATGCATCTGCGGCACGTGCTTGGCGACTTGCTCAATAGCGGGCAGTCCTGCGGCATGGCGCAGCGTGATTTCCATCACATCAATGCCGCCCGCCAAGAGCGCATGCGCCATGGGCACGGCCTGATCGGGGTGGGTGATGACGATGACGGGCACCACGCGCGAGGTAAAGGCAGGGCGGGTAAAGGTGGCATTTGTGGAGGCGGGGGTTGTAGCGGTGGGGTTTGTGGCGGTGGGATGGTGTGAGGTCATGGGGCGTTCTCCATCAAGGGTGTCGATCAAATCAGATGCGCGTGAACAAGGGCGAAGCGCCCTCTTCGGCCAGCGCCGCGTTGTGGCGAAAGAGCGCAAATAAATCGCGTCCGGTTCCATGCTGGTGGTGACTTAAATCAATGGCAGGGACGGCACGTGTGGCGAGTTCTTCGTCGCTGACCTCCACGTGCAAGCGCTGCGCATCGGCATCCAGCTCGATGATGTCACCGTCTCTGATTTTGCCAATCGTGCCGCCGCCCAAGGCTTCTGGGCTGACGTGAATCGCAGCAGGTATCTTGCCCGAAGCGCCCGACATACGGCCATCGGTGACCAGTGCCACCTTGAAGCCCTTATCCTGCAAGGCCGCCAGCGCAGGGGTCAGTTTGTGCAGCTCGGGCATGCCGTTGGCTCGTGGCCCTTGAAAGCGCACCACCGCCACAAAGTCACGCGCAAGCTTGCCGTCTTGAAACAGTTGCTGCAGCTCTTTTTGGTCGTTGACCACAATCGCCGCCGCGCGTACTTTGCGATGCACGGGCGCAACCGCCGATGTCTTGATCACCGCGCGTCCGATATTGCCTTGCAGTAATTTCAAACCACCATCGGCACTAAAGGGACGACTCACCGGACGCAGCACGTCTTCGTCGCCCGAAGTCGCAGGCGCAGCGCGCCAAGCCAAAGCGCCGCCGTCCAGCCAAGGCTCTGCGGTATAGCGCCACAGCCCTGCCCGTCCATCGAGCGATGCTGCGCCATCCATCACGGTTTGCACGTCCGCATGCAGCAAACCCGCGCCCAGTAACTGCGTGATCAAAAAGCCCATGCCCCCTGCGGCTTGAAAGTGGTTCACGTCAGCACGACCGTTGGGGTAGATGCGAGCCAGCAGCGGCACGGCAGCGGAGAGTTCCGAGAAATCATCCCAATTGATGAGAATGCCCGCCGCGCGTGCCATCGCGACCAGATGCATGGTGTGGTTGGTCGAGCCTCCGGTTGCCAACAGTCCCACCAGGCCATTGACGATGACCTTGGCGTTCACGTGGTATCCCATGCCACGGGGTTGCTCGCTCTGCGCCTGCGCCTGCGCCTGTCCCTGCGCCAGCGCCACCGCTTGCCAAGTAGCCGCATCGGTCAGCGCACGGCGTAGCGCTGTGCCGGGATTCACAAAGGAGCTACCGGGTAATTGCAGACCCATGATTTCCATGAGCATCTGGTTGGAGTTGGCCGTGCCATAAAACGTGCACGTGCCCTCGCCGTGGTAAGCGGCTTGCTCGGCAGCCAGCAGCTCGGCGCGTGTCGCCAGTCCCAACGCATACTGCTGGCGAATGATGGCTTTATCGCTATTGGACATGCCCGTTGTCATGGGGCCTGCTGGCACAAAGACGGTGGGCAAGTGACCCAACTGTAGCGCCCCCATGACCAGCCCGGGCACGATCTTGTCGCAAATGCCAAGGCACAGCGTGGCATCAAACACGTTGTGCGATAAGGCAACGGCGGTGGCCAGTGCAATCACGTCGCGCGAAAAAAGCGATAACTCCATGCCGTCCTCGCCTTGCGTGACACCATCGCACATGGCAGGCACGCCGCCGGCTACTTGCGCCGTCGCCCCTACTGTGCGAGCCGCCGCTTTGATCTGATCGGGGTAGAGG
>CAZAIW010000212.1:0-3780 GCA_964485285.1 uncultured Burkholderiaceae bacterium
CGTTGTCGGTGATGGGACCATAAGCGTCCAGCGCCACCACGATACCCGCCATGGAGAGCATGGACATGGCCGCCACAGCGATACCGTACAGGCCACCCAGAGCGTACGCAGTCCAGATGGCCAGGCAGACAAACATCACAGGCCAAGCCGTTGAGCGCATGGACACGCCCAGGCCAGCGATGATGTTGGTGCCGTGGCCGGTGGTCGAGGCTTGAGCGATGTGCTGCACCGGGGCGTATTGCGTGCCGGTGTAGAACTCGGTGATCCAGACCAAGGCGGCCGTGAGCACCAAACCCACAGCACAGGCGCCAAACAGTTTCATTTGGCTGCCCGCAGCGCCCAGGGCGTTGTCAGGCATCAGCCAGGTGGTGACAAAGAAAAAGGCAATCAAGGACAGCACGCCCGAGATGGCCAAACCTTTGTAAAGCGCAGGCATCACATTGGTCATGCCCGGAGAAGCCTTGACGAAGAAGCAACCAATGATGGAGGCGATGATGGACACCGCGCCCAAGGCCAGCGGGTACAGCACGGCCTGACCTGGTGCTGCCGAAATCAGCAAGGCCCCCAGCACCATGGTCGCGATCAAGGTCACGGCATACGTCTCGAACAGGTCGGCGGCCATACCGGCGCAGTCGCCTACGTTGTCGCCCACGTTGTCAGCAATCACTGCAGGGTTGCGGGGATCATCCTCGGGAATGCCTGCTTCCACTTTGCCTACCAGGTCAGCCCCGACATCAGCGCCCTTGGTGAAAATGCCGCCACCCAGTCGGGCAAAAATTGAGATCAGCGAAGAGCCGAAGGCAAAGCCGATCAGGGGGTTGAGCAAATTAGCGAGGTTTTTGTCGGGTGTCAGATTGCCGTTGCCCACCAAAAACCAGTAAAAACCGGATACACCCAACAGACCCAAGCCCACCACCAGCATGCCGGTGATGGCACCACCCCGAAATGCCACATCCAGCGCCGGTCCAATGCCTTTGGTTGCTGCTTGGGCTGTACGCACGTTGGCTTTGACTGATACGTTCATGCCGATGAAGCCACAGGCACCCGAAAGCACAGCTCCAATCACGAAACCGACGGCGGTGACGCCGTCCAGAAAGATACCCATCAGGATGGCCAACACCACGCCCACGATGGCGATGGTTTTGTATTGTCGGGCCAGATAGGCCGCCGCTCCAGCCTGTATGGCGGCCGCGATTTCCTGCATCCGGACATTGCCGGCATCTTGAGAAAGGATCCACCCTCGGGCCCAAATG
Source organism: uncultured Burkholderiaceae bacterium (assembly GCA_964485285.1). GTDB lineage: Bacteria > Pseudomonadota > Gammaproteobacteria > Burkholderiales > Burkholderiaceae_C > JASGCK01. The sequence continues at coordinate 1,254 of CAZAIW010000212.1, forward strand.
CCGTAAGCCACGGCAATCAGTCCGCAAACGAGCGCCAGAATGAGCGCTGAATTTCCTGTCATCGTTGAACTCCTCGATGGTTGTCGCTGAGCAGAGGGGTAACGCACTGGAGACCCCTCCATGGCGTTGCTTCCTCGATCACCGAAACAGGAGAACGATTGGCCAACACTTCATTAAAGAGGCCAAACTGGGTTTTGCGCAAGGCTTGTGAAAGTAAAATCGGGGTTAATCCCTAGCGATGACTGTTTTTCTCAACTTTTCACAAAGAAACCCGCAAGATGTCCCTCGACAACGTGACCCCCGGCAGTAAAGCACCAGAAAATTTCAACGTGATCATCGAAATCCCGATGAACGCTGATCCGATCAAGTACGAAGTGGACAAGGAAACCGGTGCCTTGTTCGTGGACCGTTTCATGACCACGGCCATGCACTACCCTACCAATTACGGTTATGTGCCCCAAACACTCTCTGGTGACGGAGACCCTGTGGATGTGTTGGTGATCACGCCCTACGCCTTGCACCCCGGTGTCGTGGTGCCCTGCCGCGCCCTGGGCATATTGATGATGGAAGACGAGGCTGGTGTGGATGGCAAGGTGATTGCTGTGCCGACCAGTAAAATTTTGCCGATGTACGACCACTGGCAAGACATTGCGGATGTGAATGCGATGCGCCGCAACGCGATCGCTCACTTTTTTGAGCACTACAAAGACCTTGAAAAAGGCAAGTGGGTCAAAGTGCTGGGCTGGGAAGGCAAGGCGTCTGCCCACAAGGAAATCTTGGACGGCATCGCGGCTTACAAGAAAACCAAGGTCTGATGCGACGGGTTTGGCGCTCACCCCGGTGGGCGCTAGCTGTGGCACCCAACGCCCGCACGGTCTGCTCTGCGAGGGCGTTTTTCATGACGACTGATTTATTGGTCTTTTCAGCGGCGAGTGCTGATGGAGCGCTTGCAGATAGTTCTCTACCCCCGCTTTTTCCCGCCCCAGAAACTGAGCCACTGCCTCAGAAAACGCAGGGTGCGCCAGCCAATGGGCGCTGTGGGTGGGGGTGGGTAGCAGGGCGCGGGCCATTTTGTGTTCGCCTTGTGCGCCGCCTTCAAAGCGCTTGAGGCCGTGCTGGATGCACCATTCGATGGGCTGGTAATAGCAGGCTTCAAAGTGCAGGCAGTCCACCCGGGCCAGCGCTCCCCAATAGCGACCATAGGCCACTTCGGGTTGGCCCTGGGCGTCCAGGTGCAGGCCGATCAGGCTGATGCCAATCGGCAGGGTTTCTCGTTCGGCCACAAACAGCAGCCAGTTGGGGGCCATGTCGGTGCGCACGGACTCAAAAAACGCCGGGGTCAAATACGGTGCGTTGCCATGTTCCCAATAGGTTTGCTGGTAGCAGCGCAGCAGCAGGGCCCAGTCGTCGTCTGTCATGTCAGGGCCGTGCACGGCGCGAAATGTTATGCCTGCATCGGCAATTTTGCGACGTTCTTGCCGGATTTTTTTGCGCTTTTCTTGTGTCAGGCTGGCCAAAAAATCATCGAAGTCGCGCCAACCGGGATTTTGCCAGTGGAACTGCACCTGGTCGCGTTGCAGCAGGCCGGCTTGTTCGCAAGCTTGCAGATCGTGCGGGCTGCCAAACAGAATGTGCAGGGACGGGATGTGGTTGGTTTGGCAAATGTCCAGCAAGGTGGCCAGCAGAGCCTGACGAGCGGCATCAGACTCTGCCAGCAAACGGCTGCCGGGCACGGGGGTGAAGGGCGAGGCGACCAAGGCTTTGGGGTAATAGTTGAGACCGTGTCGCTGGTAGGCGTCGGCCCAGGCGTGGTCGAACACGTATTCGCCGCGGGAGTGGGTCTTGATGTACAGCGGGCAGGCGGCGGCCAACACATCGCCTTGCGTGGTGCTGCGCCACAGGCTGATGACTTGCAGTGTCCAGCCGGTCTCTGGCACAGCCGATTGGCTGTTTTGCATGGCCGACAAATAGACATGCTGCATGAAGGGGGATGGCGCATCTTGTCGGGCGAGCAAGCCGTCCCAGATTTCAGGCGCGATGGCACTGAGGTCGTCTTGTACCCGGGTGACATAATTCAAGCTCACATTTTCCAGCACCTGTATGACTCTCCAAATTCGTGTGGCCCAGCTCAACTTTGTCGTCGGTGACATGCCGGGCAATGCCCGCAAAATCATCAACTTCGCCACTCGGGCATATGCCGAGGGTGCACGCCTGGTGCTGACGCCCGAGCTGTCGATTTGCGGCTACGCGGCCGAAGACTTATTGCTGCGCCCCGCCTTCATTGACGCCTGTGATGATGCCCTGAAAACAGTGGCCCGCGAACTGGCTGGGTTAAAAGATTTGCATGTGGTAGTGGGCCACCCCGAAGGCGGTGGCCTGCGCACCCGCAGCGTGGCGGTGACGCGCCGCCACAACCGCGCCAGCGTGCTGTGTGAGGGGCAGGTGGTCTGCGCTTATGACAAACGCGAGCTGCCCAACTACCAGGTGTTTGACGAGCGCCGCTACTTCACCCCCGGCAATGGTGTGG
>CAZAIW010000213.1:0-3720 GCA_964485285.1 uncultured Burkholderiaceae bacterium
AGTTTAACATCTATTTGTGCAAAGTAGTTGAAGTAGTTATTTTGAGCCGTGTACAAGCCTTTTTATAGCCAAACGAGACACACCAGCATTACCGAAAGAGTCACCCAACCTATCCAAGACGTTACATTCATGTTGACCTCCTCATCTCATGATTGAAAAAACCACTGAATCACCAGACCATTGAGCGAGACCACAATCAGCGCCGCCACAATATCCACCAAGGTTTTTTGACTCAACCGCTTTTGCAGCCGAATCGCTATTGGCAGCGATGCATAGCCGCCCACCAGCATACACAGCAGATACACCCACTGCACAGCACCCGACACAGCATAAAGCAAACTGCTCGAACCCATGAGCACCATGCTGATGATGCTGGACGTTGCAATCGATTGCGCCGCCGTGAGCGTTCCCAGCGAGAGCAAAGCCGGCACCACCAGCGCACCTCCGCCTACACCGGAGACACCAATAAAAAATCCTGATATGGCGGCAAGCCCCGCCAGACCTAGCTTGCGCATCGCGGCTTTGAGCTTGTCCGAGTACAGCGACACCAGCGCAATGAGGCAAGCGATCAGCACCAGCGCACGCACCAAAGTATCCAGCGGTTCGCGCCACTGGGGCAGCACTTTGGGGATAAACCCGGTCAGCGCCGCGCTGGCCGCTACCACGGGCAAGGCAAACAGCACAAAGCGCTTGAAGGCTGGCCACTGCAACTGACCACTGCGCCAAATGCTGACGATGCTGCCCAGCCGGAACAGCACCGAGAACAAACTGGCCGTACCGACGGCTTGGGTGGGCGAGAGTTTAAAAAACACGATCAAGCTGGGAACCAACAAAACGCCCGCCCCCACGCCCGAGATGTGGATGAGCCCCGCCACCACAAAGCCAAAGGCAAGTAACGACAAAATCAAACTCGGTGCTAGCTCGGTCATGGCCATGGTCATGAGGCAGCGTTTGTCAGTTGCACCAACTCATGAATTTTTTGCGCGGTCTCGATAGGATGCTCCATCGGGAACAGATGCGGCCCGTCCACATAACTGAGCGTATTGCCGTGCCGTGCCGCCACCAGTTGCTGCGTGCCACCGATACCGACGGCATGAAGCTCGCGCGACTGCACTCCCCCAACAAAATGAAACGGACATTGCAGCGGACGCCGGCGCAGCATGGACATCACGTTGTCGGGAAAGTAGGCGTAAAACTTGGCCTCGATCTCGCGCTTAAATTTAAGCGTGCGCTTGCCATCTGGTGTGGGCACGGTGCCCTCGGTGGCGTAGTCAAGCAGCACACGCTCGTCCCAATTCTTAAACGCACGTTTGTGGCGCAAATGCGCCATCACCTGCTCCACGCTGTCCCACACAAAACGCCTGCGCAGCGCCACCGACGCGGGCGGGCGCTTCATCGTTTTACCAAACAGCTTGGCCAGTTTGATGCCCCACGCCTTCCAGCCATAAAAGACGAACGACTCAATCATGATGAGACCTCGCGCCAGCTCGGGGCTTTGGGATGCCAGCATCAAACTGGCTGCGCCGCCCAGCGAGTGCCCAACCAAAATGGGTGTTTGCTGGTGCTCGGTTTTGACGCGGGTAACAAACTCGCGCAGCTCTTCAACAACGTGCGGCCAGTTGTTGGTGACGGGGTACTTGGGGTTGTGCCCGAATTGATCGATCGCGACAACTGTGTGACCTAAGCGACGCAGCTCGTCCAGCATGACGCGGTAAGTGGGTGCGCCAAAACTATTGGCATGAGAGAAAACGATGAGAGACATAACCCCCATTTTCGCCATAATTGTTTTCACTTATGAACACACTGTCTCCGCCCACCGCCCACGTTGCCGCAGCCAACACCCCAGCTGGCACCCCAACCAGCATCACACCGGCCCCTAACATCCCCCACATTCGTCTGTACACCGACTGGTTGGCACGTGAGCGCGGCCTCGTCTTTGATCGCTACGACGCGCTATGGCGCTGGTCCACCACTGATCTAGCCGCTTTTTGGCAATCGATTTGGGAGTACTTTGCGATTGAGTCACCCACGCCGTACAGCGCCGTCATCCTTGACAAGGGTATGCCAGACGTGACGTGGTTTGCGGGCAGCCAAGTCAACTACGCCGCCCAGGTGTTTCGGCACGCGGAGAAAGCCCACCGGGCAGGCATGCTGGCCATTGTGAGTGAGAACGAACAAGGCTTGGTGCGCGAGATGACGTGGCCGCAGCTGCGCCGCCAAGTCGCATCACTGGCGCTGAACCTCAAGGCGCTGGGCGTGGTGCGCGGCGACCGCGTGGTAGCGTACATGCCCAATATCCCCGAGACCATCGTCGCAGCGCTGGCGTGCTTTTCGATCGGCGCGGTCTGGAGCGTGTGCGCCCCCGACATGGGCACCGCCGCCGTGCTGGATCGGTTCACCCAAATCACGCCCAAGGTGTTGATCGGCGTGGACGGCATCTTTTACGGCGGCAAAGCTATGGACAGGAGCACGATCCTGCAAGAGCTGCAAATGGCCCTTCCCAGCCTCGAAAATGTGATTATTTTAAAGACCCCCTGGTCGGCAGGCCAATCAGAGAAAGGCGTTCAAGCCGATGCAGCCCACAAGCCAAGCAGTACAAGGCTTACCGGACAGCATGATTTTGAAAATCTGCTACAGGACACCCACGCAGCCGTGCAAGCCTTTGAGCCCGAATGGCTGCCCTTTGACCATCCGCTATGGATTGTTTACTCCAGCGGCACCACCGGACTGCCCAAGCCCATCGTGCATGGGCATGGCGGCATCGTCACCGTGATGCTGGCGCACAAGGTGCTGGGCAACGACATCGGCTCCAGCTACGAGCCAAACAACTTGGGCGAGCGCTTTCATTGGTACAGCTCGACTGGCTGGGTGATGTGGAACGCCCAGATGGCGGGGCTGGCCAACGGCACCACCATCTGCATCTACGACGGCAACCCCAGCGGCAGCAAAGACAGCATCGACTGGGGCGTGCTGTGGCGTTTTGCCAGCCGCCATCAAGTCACCTTCTTTGGCGCAGGCGCGGCGTTCTACACCAACTGCATGAAGGCGGGTTTAGACCTTGCACAGTGCGGCGACCTCTCGCGCATCCGCGCCTTGGGCAGCACCGGCTCGCCCCTGCCCGCCGAGGTGCAGATGTGGGGCACAGAGGCGCTCCAGCAAGCTCAAGGCCATCAAGCGCCCGAGGTCTGGTGGTGCAACATCAGCGGCGGCACCGATTTTTGCGGTGCTTTTATTGGTGGCAACCGCGAGCTGCCCAGCGTCCCCGGACAAATGCAAACGCGGCTGCTGGGCTGCGCCGTGGAGGCTTGGAATGACGAAGGCGAAGCGGTCATCGGCGAAGTCGGCGAGCTGGTTTGCACAGAACCCATCCCCTCGATGCCGCTTTATTTTTGGGGTGATACAGGCAACGCACGCTACATCAGCAGCTACTTCGACATGTACAGCAAACAGCGTCCAGACGGCAGGCGCACGCCCGTGTGGCGGCATGGCGACTGGCTCAAAATTGGTGCGGACGGCGGCTGCATCATCTACGGGCGCTCGGATGCCACCATCAACCGCTTTGGCCTGCGCATGGGCACCAGCGAAATCTACAGCGCCGTGGAGTCCTTGCCCCAAGTGCTGGACTCGATGGTGGTGGACTTGGAGTACCTCGGGCGCGACAGCTACATGCCGCTCTTTGTGGTGCTGCGCGAGGGCGTAACGCTGGACGCGGCGCTTGTC
>CAZAIW010000214.1:0-3699 GCA_964485285.1 uncultured Burkholderiaceae bacterium
GCTATGGGGAGAGTGTGCTAACTAGCCGATCGCAGTGAACGCCGCCAACACGGAATTTTTATTTATCTGAACTTTACGCCATGAAAACGGCGATAAAGGCTAATAAAAAAATAAGAGCGCCGCCCACAATGGGTAGCACGATGGGCATTAAAGGAACAACCGCTTCGATTGCATCGGCTGGCTGTTGCTTAACTTGAGAGCTTGCTGACATGCTGAAAAACACCTTCGCAAATTTTTGAAAACCCGTATTGTAACTAAGAGTAAACCCGCGCTTGCAGGATGACCGTCAGCCCTTATTATTTTTGGAAGCCCCTCATTCCTATGAACAATCTTATGAACCAACGCACACCATCACGCTTATCAGCCCTACGGGCGCTACCCACACGGCTGCTACTGGCACTGCTCGCTAGCCTGCTCGTGACGGGCTGCGCCACCACACAAACGCCAGCGGCTCGCCCTCAGCTCTACCCAAACGCCGCCTACAACAAAATGGGAGCAGATGCTGCCAGCGCGCACGTCGATGCCTGCTTGGCCAAAGCGCAAGCCGCAGGCCTTAGCCCCATCGCACAAGACCATGCGGCTGCACAAGGCGCGGCCAGAGGCGGCGTGATGGGCGGCGTGGCGGGTGTTGTCGGTGGATTGGTCTCGGGGCGTGGCCTTGAAGGATCGCTACGCCAAGGTGTCGCCACAGCAGCCGTTGGCGGTGCAACAGGAGCAGCTGGAGGCGCTATGCGCCCTGATCACGCCAATCCGCTTTATCGCAATTTTGTGCAGCGCTGCATCAGCGAAAAAGGACTTGAATCCATCGGTTGGAATTGAAAACCAATTTAATTACAATAAAGGTTTCATCAAACATCTTTAGTGGGCATGATATGGTTACAAAATTACGCACTTTTCACACGCTAACTCTAACTGCGACTCTAGCTGCACTGGTCGGCTGCGCCGCCGTAGCACCGCAGCCATGGGATAGACCCGTGATCGTTAATAAAGTGGGGGCACCGGGGCCTCAATCACTGGTTGACGATTGCATCGCTAAAGCACAAGCGGCTGGGCTGAGGCCATTGATTGCGAACAACGACGGGCAAACAGTGGAGCGAAATGCCGCCTACCGCAGTATGGTTGCCAAATGCGTGACCAAAGAGAACTACTCGATTCTTGGCTGGAACTAAGTCGCGAAAGCGAGGCTCTAGGGCGCAAAGCCCTAGACCCAATACGCTGTCCGAGTCATCACTTGGGCGGCTTTTTTCATCATGGCTTTGACGGCGCTGGGCAACTCTTGGCCGCCAGCCTCTTTAGCCGCCGCACCATGCACCACTTCGTCTACCTGCATTTGCGCAACAATGGCACGCGACATCGTGTCCCCCAGCGGCAACCCCGATTCGTCGGCTTGCAGGTGACTGGCTAAATGGGCTTCGACCTGCGCTTCGGTCTCAACCACAAAACCAAGGCTGATGCCATCACCAAACCGCCCGGCAAGCAAACCAAGCCCAAACGCCCCAGCGTACCAAAGCGGACTGAGCACCGATGTGCGACTACCCAGCTGCGCCAGCCGATCAGCCGTCCATGCGAGGTGATCCATCTCTTCGCGTCCGGCTTGCTCAAACTGCACACGACTCGCTTCGCTTTTTGCAGTCAGCGCTTGTGACGCATAAAGCGCTTGCGCACAAATTTCGCCCACATGGTTGACGCGCATCAAGCCCGCAGCATGACGTTTTTCCGCTTCGGTTAACTCGGCCGATGGGTGAGTCGGCAGTGGCGCAGGCCTTGCCGCACGAGGCTTGGCAAAAAGGGTACGTAGCGCCACATCGGCGCTGACTAGCACGCGATCCAGCGGAGAAAGTGTTGTCGGTGTTGTCGTCATAACAAGCTTGCGCAGCCGCGTAGCGCAATCTGCGGTGCAGTAATAAACCAAGTTGGAATCGATTGAAGATAGTTGGCGTAATCGCCTTTGGCACAAAAACGCTCACGGAACTGGGACTGCTGCAAAAACTCAGGCGCGATCTCCAGCACACGATCGAGCACACCACCCTTGATGTAGACACCGCCACGCGCACCCATCATCAAGGCCAAGTCGCCTGCCGCGCCGCCCAGCATCGCGCACAGCGTGTGCAGCGTGGTCAAACACCCCGCATCGGCGTGTAGCAGAGCAGCTTCGCCAATTTGCGCAGGCGTGCGCTCTTGATACGCCAAACCATCCACCGTGCAGACCGCACGGTGCAGCAGCGGCAGTCCTGTCCCGGATAAAAAATCTTCCCAGCATAGGTGGGGTCGCCCCATATCCCACGCCGCTTGCAAAAGCGCCGCCTCGCGTGCGCAAGCGGGCGCTACGCTGACGTGCCCGCCCTCGCTTGTCATCGCGTGCCACGTCGTTTGACCGCCTTGCACAACTGGCATGATGCCCGCCATACCCAGTCCGGTTCCAGGCCCCACAATCGCTTTGGTGCGCGTCCTATCCAGCGGCAGCGCATGACCAATCGCCGTCAGCTCCTGCGTTTGCAAGGTCGGCACAGCCAAGGCGAGCGCCTCAAAGTCGTTGATGAGATGCAAACGCTTCAAGCCAAGATCGAGCTGCGTTTGCAAGATGGAGAAGTCCCAAGCGGCATTAGTCATTTTGACGCGATCACCCGCCAAAGGCGCCGCAATCGAGATCACCGCCGACACATCACCAAGGCGCTTTGCTTCGCGCGAGAATGCTGGCAGCCGTGCCGCATAGGCCGCAATCGCAGCGCCAAGGTCGGCGTAATCGGCGGTCTTTAAATGATGCGCTTGTTCAGGCTCACCGCGCTCATTGAGCAGCGCAAAGCGGGCGTGTGTTCCGCCAATGTCGGCAACCAGTCGCTGGGCTTGCGTCGTGATCGGTACTTGTGTCATGGTGTCTGCTTGTGTCATGGCGCTGCGCTCACAATGCCGATCTTTTTTAAGCCTGCCCGCTGCGCACCCGCCAGCACCGCCGCCACGCTATCGTATTTGGCAGCATCATCTGGTTTGATATGAATTTCGGGCTGCTCGTCAACGCTGGCTGATGCCTCAAACGCCTGATGCAGCAAGGCCTGAAGCTGCGCCCGATCCGCAACAACCTCGCCATTCCAATCTATTTGGTTCCCCGCATGAATGTCAATTTTGATGATGCGTGGTTTTGTCTTGGGATCGATACTCGCCGCCTTGGGCATATTCATATTGACCGAATGCAATTGCATCGGAATGGTGATGATGAGCATCACCAGCAGCACCAGCATCACGTCAATCAGCGGCGTGGTATTCATCTCGGTCATTAACTCGTCCTGTGCGTCGGACGTTGCTAGCATCATGCTCATGGTTTGCTGGGCTCCGTAACGAAACCTATCTTGGCAATACCTGCTGCGCGTGCGCTGCTCACGATGAGTCCAATACTTTTATAGTCGGCACCCGCATCGCCCCTGATTTGCAGTTCGGTTTGATCACCCTTGGCCGCTACGGCGCTTAATCGCTTGCTAAGTTCAGCGTTGCCCACGGGGGTATCAAACCAAAAGATGCGTCCTGCGCTATCGACCGATATGACGATACTTTCGGGCTTGGTCTCGCGCGCCGTATTTGACTGTTTGGGTAATTCCACTTTGATGGACGTGGTGACTACCGGAATCGTGATCAAAAAAATGATTAAGAGCACCAGCATCACATCCACCAGAGGCGTGGTGTTGATGTCAGACAGCAAACCTTCCT
>CAZAIW010000215.1:0-3684 GCA_964485285.1 uncultured Burkholderiaceae bacterium
AACAATTAGAGGCCCCACATGCTAATTAAACGAATCGTGACGGCGGTGGTGTTGTTGGCTATTTTGTTGCCAGCCTTGTTTTTTGCGCCACCGGGTGTTTTTAATGCCATCACCTTGGTGCTCATCGCCGCTGGCGTGTGGGAGTGGTCGCGCATAAATGGTTGTGCGCAGTTGCCCAGCGTTTGCCTTGCGGTCGTGACTTTTTTAGTGGCGATGGCGCTTTCGCGTGCCGGTGCGGTACAGCAAACTTGGCTGAACGTTTGGTTGCTGGTCTCGCTGGTATGGGTGCTGGGCGCTGCTTATTTGTTGCAGCGCGGTGTCGGCAGTTGGGCGCACGTACCGCAAAGTCTGCGCTTGGTGCTGGGTGTCGTCATGATCGGGGCGGCGTGGTTAGCCGTTGCTCAGTTGCGCGAGATGGGCATCAATCTGTTGCTGTCGGTGTTGCTGCTGGTGTGGGCGGCTGATGTGTGTGCCTATGTGGTTGGCAAATTATGGGGGACTCAGTTATTCGGGGGGCGCAAGCTCGCCGTGACGATTAGTCCTGGTAAGACATGGGCTGGCGTTTTGGGCGGAATGTTGGGCGTATTGCTGGTGGCTGGTTTTTGGATAGGGCTGGATAGCGCCTATCGCTTGGGCAGCGCCAGCATCTATACCTTGCTGTGGACACGCTGGGGCTGGTGGTCGCTGGTGGCATTGGTTTTTTTGACCACGCTGGCTGTGGTGGGTGATTTGATCGAGTCGCTGGTCAAGCGTAGCGCTGGCGTGAAAGATTCCAGTGGTTTATTACCGGGACATGGCGGTGTACTGGATCGCGTCGATGCGCTCTTACCGGTTTTGCCCCTTGCCATGTTGATCGTGAGTTTGTCATGATGCCTAAGCGGCGTGTCACGATTCTGGGTGCTACGGGTTCTATCGGCGTGAACACGCTGGACGTTATTCGTCGTCATCCTGATCGCTTTGAAGTGTTTGCATTAACCGCCGCCAAGCGCTGGGAGTTACTCCTGACGCAGATCGCTGAATTCAAGCCCCAGTTTGTGGTGATGACGGACTCCGATGCCGTTGCCCACTTGGCATCGCGCGTGCAGGCTGAAGGGTTTGGGACGCAGGTCTTAACGGGCGAGCAAGCGCTTTGCGATGTGGCACGTGAAGAGCGCGTTGATATTGTCATGGCGGCCATTGTGGGCGCGGCAGGGCTTGCGCCTTGCATGGCCGCCGCCGCCACGGGCAAGCGATTGTTGCTTGCCAACAAAGAGGCTTTGGTGATTGGTGGCGATGTGTTTATGACTGCGGTACGCGAGGGCGGCGCAACCTTGCTGCCGATTGATAGCGAGCACAGCGCCATCTTTCAATCGCTGCCCGAAGACCGCAGCGTCTGGGCTTCGCGCATCGACAAAATTATGTTGACCGCATCGGGCGGGCCGTTTTTGCGGCGTAGCCTAGAGACGTTTCAAGCCATTACCCCAGACGAAGCGTGTGCGCATCCAAACTGGGTGATGGGACGAAAAATTTCGGTGGACTCGGCCACCATGATGAACAAGGCGTTAGAGGTCATCGAGGCCAAATACCTTTTTGGCGTTCAACCCGAGCAAATTGAAGTCGTGATTCATCCGCAAAGCATCATTCACTCCATGGTGCAGTACAAAGATGCTTCGGTGGTGGCGCAACTGGGTACGCCCGATATGCGCGTACCCATTGCCTATGGGTTGTCGTATCCAGATCGAATAGAGAGTGGCGCTGCAAGCCTTGATTTTGCTAGCCTAGCGGGCATGAGCTTCGCTAAGCCAGACCCACAAAGGTTTCCCAGCCTGTCGCTTGCGTGGATGGCAATGAAAGAGCCTTCGGGAACGATTTTGCTCAATGCGGCTAACGAAGTGGCCGTCGAGGCTTTCTTGGCGGGTCGCATTCGCTTTGATCAAATTCATGTGTTGAACGCAGAAATTGTCAGCAGTCTGGCTTGTCCGGTTGCGCACCAACTCGGCGATATTTTGGTGATCGATGGGTTGGCAAGACAAGTCGCGCGTCAATCCTGCGAACGCTTGGCAAACGAAAAATGAGCGCTCTTATAACGGTCATCTCGTTTTTAGTGGTGCTCAGCATCCTCATTGGCGTTCACGAATGGGGGCACTACCGCATGGCCGCGCTGCTGGGTGTGCGGGTGATCCGGTTTTCTTTGGGCTTTGGCAAGCCGCTGTTGAGGTGGACTCCTAAGCGTCAACCCTTGTTGGATGGGCAAGCGCAGCAAACCGAGTTTGTGCTGGCGGCTTTGCCTTTTGGTGGCTACGTGAAGATGCAAGACGAGCGCGAGCCGGATCAGCCTCCCATTGCGGCGCGTGATCTCCCGCATTCGTTTAACCGCAAGCCTTTGTGGGTGAGGGCGGCGATTGTGATGGCAGGGCCCTGAGCGAATTTGGTACTGGCCGTCATCTTATTTGCGGCGGTTCACTGGGTCGGTATGACGCTGCCAGCCGCCATCATTGAAGAGGTGCGCCCGGATGGTGCGGCAGCGCAGGCGCAGCTGCAAGTGGATGACCTTGTGCTGGCTGTGGATGACCGAGTGATTACCGATAGTGTTCAGCTACGCGAGTTGATCCGCGCTTCCAACCAAGGCCGTGCACAGAACTGGTTGATTAACCGTGCAGGTGTCCAGCGAACCGTGGTCATAACGCCGCAAGTGATGATCGACAGCAATGAGTTTTTAGGCGAGGAGTCTATCGGGCGCGTTGGCGCGGTGATCGGATCGGACAAGGCCATGGTGCGAGTACGCTTGGGACCCATTGAAGGGCTGGTCACGGGCATTCAAAGAACGTGGGAATACAGTGCGCTCACCATCAAGACGCTGGCACGCATGGTGACGGGGCGCGCATCGCTTAAAAACTTAACCGGTCCTGTGACCGTGGCTGAATACTCAGGCAAGACCGCCAGTATGGGGCTTGAGAGCTTTATGTTCTTCTTGGCGTTGATGAGTGTGAGCCTAGGCGTGCTCAATTTGTTACCGCTGCCCATGCTCGATGGTGGGCATCTGATGTATTATCTTTGGGAGTTGTTGACCGGTAAGGCGGTCAGTGCTGCGTGGCTCGACAAATTGCAGCGCGCTGGTTTTGCCCTACTGATTTTGTTGACCGTTCTTGCACTTTACAACGACATTGTTCGGGTGTTTGGTCTTAACAGTTTTTTTCATTGATCACCCTTTATGCTTTCATTCTTAAAAGTACTCACCTGTTCCCTGTTTTTATTGGTTGCAACGCAGGTGATGGCGGTTGAACCTTTTGCGGTCAAAGACATTCGCGTTGAAGGTTTGCAGCGTGTTGAACCCGGGACAGTGTTTGCCACATTACCGATTCGATCAGGCGATACCTTTACTGATGAAAAAGGCACCGCTTCCATTCGCGCTCTTTTTGCCTTGGGTCTTTTCAAGGACGTTCGCTTAGAAACCAAAGACGGTGTCTTGATTGTGGTGGTGGAGGAGCGCCCAACCATTCAAGAATTGAATTTTGTGGGGACAAAAGAATTTGATAAAGACAACCTCGCCAAGGCGCTCAAGGAGGTTGGCTTGGCAACAGGGCGGGCGTATGACAAGGCGCTGGCAGATCGCGCTGAACAAGAGCTCAAGCGCCAATACGTCAGCCGCAGTCTCTACGGTGCTGAAGTGGTGACGACGGTCACTCCGATCGAGCGCAATCGCGT
>CAZAIW010000216.1:0-3652 GCA_964485285.1 uncultured Burkholderiaceae bacterium
TGCCCGCCAAAGCCCCGGCCTCGGCAGCAAGTGCGTTGCCCCAGTTGTTGGCCGCTTCGTGCATGTCTGGCTTAATGCCCAGTGCCTGCTCGTATGCTGCGCTCACCGCCTGCCAATCAGTAACCGAGGCGTGTGGCAGCTTTTTCGTTTTTTGTTGCAACCAATAGGCATAGTTAAAAGCCGCATTCGCATCAGTTGGGGCGAGGTCCAACACACGTTGCCACAAGAGCATCGCCAATTGAGCATCTTCTCGCGTCTCAGCTTCAACAGCCTGTGCTCGCAGCTTATCAATGGGTGCCGCCTGCGGCGAAGCAAGAACTTGCTGGGCTGCTTGCGTTTGCTGATCGACTTCCGCTTCGGTGCGGTTAGGCGATGCCTGTGCATTTCTTAAAAATTGCTCCGCTTCTTCAGTGGTATCGCGCGCTTGCTGCGCAGCGTTTTGTGCGTCTTGTTTGTGTTGTTGCGTTTGAAGCTCGTCGGCTTTGGCTTGGCTGCTTTCAATCTCTTCACGTGCCTTTTTGGCTGCGGCTATTTCCAGTGCCAAGACTTCTTTGTCTTTGCGATTGAGCAAATAGGGGATGAGAGCCCCACCAATGCCTACCAGCGTGGTGAATACCGCTAGGAAGGAAAACCACCAATCAATGCTTTTACGGCTTGCATCAAGGGATGCGGCGTAGAGTGCCCGCTCGCGCTCTTCGAGCTTGTCCATGCGCGAGTTGATCGCATCCAAAGCCTTGTCATCTAGCGCCTTGTTATCGAGTCCCCGGTTATCGGGTTTGGCTACTGCGGTGACTTGCGGTTTAGGCGCTTGCGCAGGCGGGGCAGGATAAGCGCCATTAGAGAATGCAAAAGCAATCCCGGCGCCAATCAGAGCGTACAAAATGCTGGCAAGTACCGGTTTTATTGGGCTAAGGGGCATATCAATTTCACCTTGGGAAAGTAGGTTTTGTAGCGAGCACCATCCCGAGTGAGAAGCGTAAGTTTGTCTGCTTGTGCGTGCGCGCCAATAAAGAAGTCGGGCAGCACCCCTGTTTTATTGCCTTTGCGGGAGCGGTAAGCCCAAAAGGCTTGCCCAGCAAGGCTTGCAGCTGTTTTCTCGAGCGGTAAATACGTTGCTTGCACATCGTGCAAAAATTCATCAATGAGACTCGGTGGTGTGGTATGAGCACACAGCTCCGCATAGATGATGGGGTTGATCGCCACCCCCTCGCCGTCACGGGCTTGCTTTAAGGCGTTGAATGACCATGGATGCCAAACCGGATCGATCTTCAAGATGTCGATCCACACGTTGGTGTCGACCAAAATCATGCTTGGTTCCAGTCATCACCACGGGTCATGTGCATGAGCTCATCGGTAGACATGTTGGAGGCACTTCTGCCTAACCATTTTGCGAGAGGGTCAGTCGTATCAATCCCACTGATCGGGTGCTGACTTAACCACGACTGGTTGCTTAAATGCACACTCAGAGCCGTTTGCACGACTTGCGATTTGCTCAGACCGTTGGTTTGGCAATAGTGAGAGAGTTGGCTCTCTAAGTTTTCGGACAGACGCACAGATAGCATGGCAACCTCTTTGTATGACAATTTTTACAATTGTATGACAGGGTTGTTAAACATTGCTCCGTATGTCCGCCCTATTTGTTGCATCTCTACACAAATTCCACAATCGCTTGATCGACGCTCAAGCTCTCGCCTTTGTTGGCCAGCACTTTGCCCACCACGCCATCGGCGGCTGCAAAGAGGACGTTTTCCATTTTCATGGCTTCGATGACAGCGACGCGCTCGCCCGCTTGCACTTTTTGACCCGGCACCACGGCCACATCGACCAGCAGTCCCGGCATGGGTGAGAGGACGTAGCGGCTCATGTCGGGCGGTGCTTTGAAGGGCATGAGCTGATGCAACTGAGCCATACGCGGCGACATGACTAAGCACTCGATTTGTGTGCCGTTGTGTTGCACGCGAAGCGCCAGCGGGTTCTTGGCTGTGCCGCGCTCGACTTGCGCCGCAAAGGGTTTGCCGTTGACGGTGCCATCGATCACGATGTCGCTCAAGCGCGAATGGCTAACGATGGCATATGGTTTGCCGTCCACATTGACGGTTGCCGACCATGTCTGACCTTGCGTGTCGTCCACATGCACTTGTTGGTAGGTGTGCTTGCCCGCTTTATCGAGCACCACAACGGCGTAATCTTGTCCTACGTTGACGTTGTAGCCCGCCAGTTGACCGCTAAGTCCCGACGTGCGGGCGCGTGATTTGCGGCGCACAAATGCTGCCAGCGCCACCAGAAAATTAGGATCATCGTGCGGCACGTCTTCGGCCGCAAAGCCTGATGCGTAGTGCTCGGCGATAAAGCCTGTGTTGAAGTCGCTCGTGGCAAATTTGGGATGCGCCAGCAGCGCCGCTTGGAAGGGAATGTTGGAGCTAACGCCGCGAATCACAAAGCTGTTTAAGGCTTCGCGCATTTTGGCAATGGCCTCGGCGCGGTCTTTGCCATGAACGATCAGTTTGGCGATCATGGAGTCGTAGAACATGGGGATTTCTCCGCCGTCCATCACGCCGGTATCGACACGCACGCCAAATAAGCCACCCGTCGGTTCGCCCTGCGCCTGAACGGTACAAGCATCGCCTGCAAACATGGTCGCCGTTGGCGGTACAAAGCGCACCAGTCGCCCGGTAGAGGGTAAGAAGTTGCGGAAGGGGTCTTCGGCGTTAATGCGGCACTCCATCGCCCAGCCATCACGTTTGACTTGGGCTTGGGTCAAAGGCAATTTTTCACCCGCCGCCACGCGAATCATGAGTTCCACCAAGTCAAGCCCTGTAATGCATTCGGTCACAGGATGCTCCACTTGCAAACGGGTATTCATCTCTAAAAAGTAGAACGACTGATCTTTGCCCACCACAAACTCAACCGTGCCTGCGCTTTGGTATTTGACGGCCTTGGCAAGCGCCACGGCTTGCTCGCCCATGGCTTTGCGCGTAGTGTCTGAAATAAACGGCGATGGTGCCTCTTCGATGACTTTTTGGTGACGGCGCTGGATGGAGCACTCGCGCTCGTTCAAGTAAATGACGTTGCCCTGCGAGTCGCCCAGCACTTGAATTTCGATATGGCGTGGCTCTTCAACAAATTTTTCGATGAACACGCGGTCGTCACCAAAGCTGTTGCGTGCCTCGTTTTTGCACGAGGTAAAGCCCTCAAGCGCCTCTTTGTCGTTAAATGCTACGCGCAGCCCTTTGCCGCCGCCACCCGCCGAGGCTTTAATCATGACGGGATAGCCAATGCCTTTGGCAATGCCCACCGCTTGTTCGGGCGTGTCAATCGCGTCGTTGTAACCCGGAATGCAATTAACACCGGCTTTGTTCGCCAGTTTTTTAGACTCGATTTTGTCGCCCATGGCGGACACCGAGTAGTGTTTGGGGCCAATGAAGATGATGCCCTCTTCTTCCACGCGCTTGGAAAAATCTGCGTTTTCAGACAGAAAACCGTAACCCGGATGCACCGCCTCGGCTCCGGTGGATTTGCAAGCCGCAATGATTTTGTCGGCGACTAAATACGACTCGCGCGAAGGCGCTGCACCAATGCATACCGCTTCGTCTGCTAGCGCGACATGCCTTGCATCTTTGTCGGCCTCGGAATAAACCGCAACGGTTTGAAT
>CAZAIW010000217.1:0-2265 GCA_964485285.1 uncultured Burkholderiaceae bacterium
GGACAGCGATACATCCGTGAAAGGACTCCAGCAACCTTTGCGTCTAGCGGGTCTGGCCAGCGGGGACGCGGTGCCCACACAGTGGGGTGCCAAATCGATGTCCATTGACTTCTTCGACGTGAAGGCCGATGTCGAGGCGATCTTCGCGCCTCGCCAGCTTATCTTTAAACCCGATCCGCATCCTGCTCTGCATCCGGGGCGCAGTGCTCGCATCTATTGGCAAGCGGACAACGGCACGGTGCAGGATGTCGGCGTGATGGGGGAGCTACACCCCAAATGGCGTCAATCTTATGGTCTGGCAACAAGCCCCGTTTTGTTCGAGCTAGACCTTGCCAGCGTGCTCGCACGCGACATTCCACAAGGTGCGTCGGTGCCCAAGGCTCCCTTTGTTCAGCGCGACCTCGCGGTGATCGTGAAAGAGACCGTGACGCATACACAGCTCATGGATGCGATTGCCAGTGCCAAGCAAGACTTGATTCAGCAAGCCACACTCTTTGACATTTACCGACCTAAAAAAGGCAGCGAAAACACGGATACAGCCATGGCTGCGGGCGAGAAAAGCTTCGCGGTGCGTTTGACCATGGGTCACTTTGAGACAACGCTGCAAGAGTCTCAAATTGAAGCCGTGACAGCCCGCGTGATGGATACGTTGACCCAGCAACTCGGTGCCAGACTGCGGTAAGCAGCCGGCCGATAATGTTCTACCCACTTCAACAACATTCATCATGACACTTGCGCTTGATACCTTAGAGAACCCAGCCTTGACCAAGGCCGAATTGGCGGAAGACTTGCACACCAACATTGGACTGTCCAAGCGCGAATCGAAAGAGATCGTCGAGGCCGTCTACGAACTCATGTCTGAGAGTTTGGTTGCGGGGGACGATGTCAAAATTTCCGGCTTTGGCAACTTTATGGTGCGCCACAAAACCGAGCGCCCAGGGCGTAACCCTCGCACCGGTGAAGCCACCAAAATAGATGCCCGCCGAGTCGTCACCTTCCACGCCAGCCCAAAACTCAAAGAGCAGCTGCTATAAGCCGCGCACTACCCACACACCGATGAGCGCCGATAAAGCACCTTTGCCGCTGATACCCGCCAAACGCTACTTTGCGATTGGGGAAGTCGCTCAGCTGTGCATGGTCAAACCCCACGTGCTGCGCTACTGGGAGCAAGAGTTCACGCAATTAAGACCCATGAAACGGCGTGGCAATCGACGCTATTACCAGCACCACGAAGTCCTTATGATTCGACGCATCCGAGAGCTGCTCTACGAACAGGGCTTCACCATTAGCGGTGCACGTAACCACCTAGGCGGTGCGCTTGCCGCGATGAGTCCAGCGACTGAGGCGTTACTGCGTAGTGATTCAGATGAGCAAACACCAGTTGATTTGAACGCCGATGTGGACATGTCCGACTGGCTGCGTGAAGAACTTCAAGCCATCCAAAAAATTCTGAAAAACAAAATCTAAGAAGAAACTACAGACGACCTGACGGTGCTGCGCTTATGATGGAATAAGTTCAAGCGTGTTCATCACTCAGCAGTATTGGTTTGCGCAATCGCTAGGTCAATAAAAGCGCGTACTTTAGGGGTTAGGTAGTGCGCGCTAGGAAAAACTGCATGAAAAGGTACGTTGGGCAACTTCCACTGAGGTAGTAGCGCTTGTATGTGCCCCGCGCTCAATGCGCTTTGTGCCATCTTGAGAGGAAAGCAGCCAATGCCTAAACCGGCAATCACTGCATCACGGACAGCGTAGCTGTTGTTGATGCGATAGCGCGCATGTTGAGTGCTGATGCGCACAGTTTCATCGCCATGTGTCAACCCCCATCCTTGCTTGAGGCTGCCACCGGTAAACATCACGAGTTCATGTTGATCTAAGGCGTGCGCATCAATAGGGGTGCCCATCCGTTGTAAATAGTTGGGAGAGGCAAACAAACCGTAATGCAACTCACCCAATTTGCGGGCATTGAGACTGGAGTCGCTCAGCTTGCCAACGCGAATTGCAAGATCGAAGCCCTCATGTACTAAATCCACCACGCGGTTACTCCAGTCTGCTTCGACGTTCACCAATGGATAAGACTGAAGGTACTGATTGATCCAGTCATTGACCATCAATAAACCAAACTCTACGCCGCAGCTGAGTTTGAGAACCCCACGCGGCTCGCCTTGTGTTTGTAGCGCCATGCGCTGTGCGTCATCCACAGCTTCCAAAATACTCAATGAACGCTCGAAGAGTTCACATCCCACCTCGGTCAGAGAAAGTGAGCGT
>CAZAIW010000217.1:2275-3626 GCA_964485285.1 uncultured Burkholderiaceae bacterium
CCCCTAAATGCTTCTCTAGTTGACTGACGACGCGCGACAGATGCGCTTTTTGGGTGCCTAACAACTCGGCAGCTTTGGTAAAGCTACCCGTTTGCACCACTTTGACAAAGGCATTGAGTTGGTAAATTTCCATTGTTGTTATTTAAAGCAACAGTATGTAATAAAACGCATTATTTATCAATTTATCTGGAACATAAACAATATCCTTCATTTCAACCCTCTAGGAGAATTTTGATGAGCTTCAGAAACACCAATAGCGTGAACCCTCAAGCGCCCAAACGGGTGGCGATCGTGATTGCCAATCCCACGACATCAACCACCACAGGCTGGCCTGTAGGGTTTTGGTGGAGCGAGTTGACACATCCTTATCACGTGTTTGCCGAAGTTGGCTACGCAGTAGAAGTCTTCAGCCCGCAGGGTGGCGTGTGCCTCGCCGATGCGATGAGTGATCCCAGTGATGCCAGTGGCTACAGCAAAACCGACTTGATCAGTCAGGGATTCATTCACACCCCAGAACTCAAGGCACTTGTGGAGAACACCAAAAGGGTCGCCGATATAGATGTGGACGCATTTGATGCGATTTTGGTGGCGGGCGGTCAGTCGCCAATGTTTAGTTTTGAAAAAGCCATTGACTTGCAACAAAAGTTTGTTGCTTTTTATGCCGCCGACAAAGTGACTGCTGCACTGTGTCATGGTGTAGCCATTTTGGCCTACGCCAAAGACGACCATGGTCAATATCTTGCCAAAGGTAAAACGGTCACCGGGTTTAGCAATGTAGAAGAAGATTTCGCTGACAACGCCGTCTGGGAGTACGGCATACTGACGCGGGACAAGCACGTGATGCCTTGGCGGATTGAAGACAGACTCAAAGAAATTGGCGCGAACTATGTGCAGGCCGGACTATGGCGTAGCTTTGCTGTGCGTGATGGAAACTTGATCACCGGTCAGCAAAACTTCTCTGGAGAGGAGACGGCACGCTTGATGGTTGAAGCGCTTGGTCGTTGATATTCGGCTAGGAGTTATGAAATGAGCATTTCAATCATTGGTGCCGGGCATGTTGGCATGGCATTAACCAAAGCATTTACGAATCACAACGAGCGAGTGGTACTCGGTGTATCCGATGTCTCCAAATACCAAAACACAATACAAACACTTGGCGAGAAAGTCGCTCTGACAACAACCACCAAAGCAATTAAGGCCAGTGAGATAGTTATATTGGCCGTTTCTTATGCAGCAACCAGCGATATTGCCCAAAGCCTACCTGATTGGGAGGGGAGAATTCTGGTCGATGCAACCAATCCACT
This sequence comes from uncultured Burkholderiaceae bacterium, assembly GCA_964485285.1. Taxonomy (GTDB): domain Bacteria; phylum Pseudomonadota; class Gammaproteobacteria; order Burkholderiales; family Burkholderiaceae_C; genus JASGCK01. The sequence continues at coordinate 3,580 of CAZAIW010000217.1, forward strand.
GGCTCCAGCATTAAGCGGCTTAAGCATAGGCACCACGACATCAGGCG
>CAZAIW010000218.1:0-3604 GCA_964485285.1 uncultured Burkholderiaceae bacterium
GGGCAATACATCGAGTTCATCTTGCGCGATGGTGCTCGCCGGGCTTACTCCATGGGCAATGCCGCGCATACCACTGAAGGCAAGTCCATTGAACTGCACATTCGCCACATGCCGGGTGGCAAATTTACCGATCAGGTCTTTAGCACGATGAAAGAGAAAGACATCGTGCGCATTGAGGGCCCCTACGGCAGCTTTTACCTGCGCGAAGACACCAACAAGCCGATGATCCTCTTGGCCTCGGGCACGGGCTTTGCGCCCATTAAAGCCTTGATTGAACGTCTGCAAACCATAGGCAGCACACGCCCCGCAACGCTCTATTGGGGCGGACGCCGCCCGGCGGACTTGTACCTAGACGCATGGGTGCGCGAACAATGCGCCGCCATGCCCAGCCTCCAGTACGTGCCCGTCATCTCCGATGCGCAGCCCAACGACGCTTGGACAGGACGCACCGGCTTTGTCCACGCCGCTGCTATGGCCGATGTGCCCGATATGAGCGGCTATCAGGTCTACGCCTGCGGTGCGCCCATTGTGGTTGAGTCCGCGCAAAAAGCCTACACGGCGCAATGCGGTTTGCCCAGCGACGAGTTTTATGCCGACTCGTTTACTAGCGAAGCAGACCGAGTGCAGGCAGCGTCATGAGCAAGCTTGTCGCGCTGCTGATCAGCGCACTGCCACTCGTCACCTTCGCTCAAGCCGATCGTGCCATGCGCCTTGTGGTGCCCTACGCGGCGGGCGGTCCTGTTGATGTGACAGCTAGGCTGCTTGCCGACAAAGTGCGAGCGGAACTGGGCAGCGTCATCATCGACAACCGCCCGGGCGCGGGTGGCAATTTAGGCGCAGACCTTGTCGCCAAAGCCATGCCGGATGGACTGACCATTGGCATTGCCGCCGTCGCCACACACGCCATCAACCCGTGGCTCTTTAGCAAAATGCCCTACGATGCCGTGCGCGACTTCACGCCCATCACCCAGATGGTGCGCGTGCCCAACGTCTTGGTCATCAACAACGACACCGCCAAGCGACTACACATCAACACGCTGGCGGACTTTATCGCCTACGCGCGTGCCAACCCCGCCAAACTCAACTACGGCAGCGGTGGCCTTGGCAGCGCGGGGCATTTGGCGGGTGAGCTGTTCAAAGCGCGGGCGGGCATTTTTGCCGTCCACATTCCCTACAGCGGTGGCAACCCGGCGCAGCTTGCCCTGCTGTCAGGGCAAGTCGATTTCAACTTCGACAACCTCGCCAGCGCCGCGCCCAATATCAAGAGCGGCAAACTCAAAGCGCTGGCCGTCACCACACTGAAGCGCGCGGCTGCGCTGCCGCAAGTGCCCACCATCGCCGAGACCTTGAAGGGCTTTGAAATTGACACGTGGTGGGGCTTGGTCGCACCAGCACATCTATCGCCCGCCTTGCAAACCAAGCTGCACCGGGCCTTTACGGCAGCGCTAGCAACCGAGGACATCAAAACCCGCTTTGCCAGCTTATACGCCGAACCCACGCCCACAACACCCGAAGCGTTTGGTGCGTTGATACAAAGCGAGCTTCAAAAATACGAAACCGTCGTTAAAGCCAGCGGCGCAAAAGCCGAGTAAGTGTGGGTGCGCGAGCGGGTGACGACTCACCAAGCAAAAAGCCCTTGATCTTTCAATCAAGGGCTTCAATACTTTGGTGCGGCTGGCAGGACGGTACCAGACACAAAAGTTAAGCCCTTGATGCAGATCGACTTTTTCCACTGCTTGACCTTGGATCAGGTCTGTTTTGTGGGAACCCAAAGTGGGAACGGTTCCCACTTTAGGCGGGCTGATCCTACCACTTGCCGCACGCGATCAGGCTGTGCCTCCAGCGCTGAATTTGGTGTACTGCTGCATGGCAAGCCTGAGAAAATCGATTTCTTCGGGTGGCTCGCCTGTGATGCCAATTCGGGCAGGCAAAAAACTGATCGCGGCGTGCCTGTGCTGCTGTAGGTTTTCCATGTAATTCATGGCGATATTGATCACTTCTTCAAACGATGCGTCGTCATGGTGGCGGCTGGTTTTGACCATGAACGCGCCCACGATCTGACGTGGCTTCGTGCTGTTGTCGGCAAGGCAAACAAGGTACAAGTGCGGTAGCGCGTCGTACAGCGTCCGTTCATACGAATGGGCCCAATGTGTAATTGAACCACCCGCATTGAACACGCAGTGAAACAGGGGGGCGGTGACGCTGCCAGACTCCGACATATTGGCCTTTCAGTTCAGAAATTTGATTGGTATGTAGTTCACTCTATTTCTATATGCGCCGAAGTTTTTCAACATCTTGAGCCATATCAAAGTTGTATGTACAAGCCTTCCGAAGGTCAAACCCAATTGGTGTAAATCCAAAATGGACAACTTGCTTTCCACGACTTTGCACAAATTGCACGGCTGGTATCATGTCTGCATCGTGCGAAATGATGACAGCGATGTCATATGCATTATTAACAGCCAAATCGAGCATTTGCACAGAAAGCCGTGTATCAACTCCCTTTTCTTCGGTGTTATTCATTTGCGCTTTACACGATGGACAAAAATCTATTTTTGTCTTGCAACTGGAGCAAGTAGGGTTACCCTTTTTCTTACGCTCCAAACACGTAACTACAAAACCCGATTGAATACTTAGAAAACTATTAACCCAGCTCTTATATTTTTGCTCAGTTGGAGTTAATGGGTTGTACGATGTGTAGACATGTGTACCTACATGATTAAATTGATCAACTGGCTTAGACAAAACTACTGCAACATTGTCTAAAACCCATTTGTTCAATGCTCTCCAGTCAATGTCAAACCTCGGGTTTCCCAACTTCTGTGAATGCGTATTGCAGCTTAATTGGAAATTCCAATAGTCCACAAAAATTGCTAAATTTTGAGGCTGAATGGGTGTGGATGTTGTTGCCATAAATTTTTTGTTGTCAAGCCCACTAAGACTGTGCTACACTGCGTGTCATATTAACACACTTGTTCCATGGCAGGGTCATCCTGGGTTCTGGGCAAGTTTTTCAAACTCAGCGATGAGGCAAGAAAGGAGCTGCGGCTCCTTTCTTTGTTTGTGCTGTGCACGGCATGATTGCTACGCTATGCCGCATAGCCGCCCCCTTCGTTCGCATCTTGCCAAAATCCGATCCGTTTCATATTCTGTATGTGTGAGCTTGCGAACACTACAGAATATGGGCACACCTTCTGAGGAACGAAGAAGTTGCGAAGCAAAGTGCCCAGCAAGCCCCGCCCGTAGCGTAGCGAAGGGGAACAAGGGGCGCGCAGCGTAGAGAACGAATGTGAACGAAGCGAAGGCAAAGGGTGAACGAAATGAAATGGAGAGAACCCCGCGCAGTGAACAACGAATAGCCCAAAGGCTATGAGGCAGTGAACGAAGGACGGTTTGGCATGGAAGCGAGAGAGACGGAAGGAACGAGCGGACAGGCCAAGCCGTCAACGGATTTGGGGGAACGGGTCAGACGGGAAGCGAGGGCGGCGGCTGACTCGGGCACACAAATTCGCAGGGGCGCGAGCCCCTCGGCTGGCAAAGCCAGCCTCACCCCCGTTCAGGCTTCGCCTTAACTGATCGCCGAATTGGTGAAGTGGCGGGATAC
>CAZAIW010000219.1:0-1352 GCA_964485285.1 uncultured Burkholderiaceae bacterium
CCCCTGTCATGCCCCAGCGTGACCAGCTGCAAACCTTGGCGCACCTGCTCGACACCAAAGTCATCCTCAACTACCGCAATGGCCGCGACTGGTACGACATTCATCCCAGCTTGTGGAAGGTCATCGATGACTTTGCGCAACCCACAGCGGAACAAGGTCAATGACAGACACCAGGGCACCGCTTGGCGATGTCGCTTTTGATGCGGCATGGAGCCGCATCACCTTGATGATGCGAAACCCCGAGCAGTTCAGCACCTTGTTTGTCTTTAACGGCAACGACCTGCGCAAACAAGCCCTGTTCGCACGTCTCACGCAAACCAGTCAAGCACAAGAGCGCGCGCTGCTGTGGCCCATCACGAGCGCGCTGTCCGAAGCGCTGGGCTCCTTGCGTTCGCAGCTCCCCCACGTGGTGGACGCACTTGTCACGCGTGTGTTGCAGCGCTGCTTAGATGCCGAACCTGAGCACGCGCTCACGCCAATCACCGCGCCACCACTGGCCCTGATCGTCTTGGAGCTGGACGACAGCTTGGCCAGGCGCTTGCACGATGCGTATTGGCCCAACGATGCCACCTTCGACCCAGCCAGTGCCGTGGCCGAGCAGCTGCGCATGGCGCTGCTGAGTCGATTGAACGAGCGCCGTGAACAACTCGCTAAGCGCGCCCCTTTGCTTGTCGTGCTACCCAAAACATGGACTCGGCACGCCGCCCTCTATGCCCCCGATTTGTGGACCGTGCGGCTGACCTCTCTCTACTTGCAAGCGCAGCAACAAACGGCTCAAGAGCACACCGAAGCATCCGTCACACGCCCCGTGCCGCATTGGGCAGAGCTGAGTAACACGAGCACATTGACCCCGGCCCATCACCGCATCTTGCAACAGTGGGTGCAAGCCATTGACCAAGGACAAACAGACAACTTGGTCACCTCTGACGGCTGTGTTGCCGTGCAAGCCAGCTTGCTGCTGGGCGACAGCCCACAGGCGCTGAGGCTTGCCACAGCTGTCTTGGAGCTGGCCTACCAACGCGATAAGCTGCGCGACCAAATGATTTCGCAACTTTGGTTAGGTAATGTCTATGTGCGCCTAGGCCAACTAGAGGAAGCCTTAGAGGCCTACCAAATCGGCCACATGGTCGCGCAGCAATTGGCCGCAAGCGACCCCAAGAACCGCGACTGGCAGCGCAACCTGTCGGTGAGTTTGAATAAGGTGGCGGGCATCTTGAAGGCACAGGGCGAGCGCGAGCAGGCGTTGGCGCAGTACCGCAAGGGCTTGGCGATCATGGAAAAGCTGACGGCGAGCGACCCCAAGAACAGCGACTGGCAGCGCGACCTGTCAGTGAGCTATGAAAAGGTGGCGG
>CAZAIW010000219.1:1452-3502 GCA_964485285.1 uncultured Burkholderiaceae bacterium
GCATTTTGGAGGCGCAGGGCGAGCGCGAGCAGGCGTTGGCGCAGTACCGCAAGAGCTTGGCGATCCGCGAAAAGCTGGCCGCGAGTGACCCCAAGAACAGCGACTGGCAGCGCGACCTGTCGGTGAGTTTCAATAATGTGGCGGGCATTTTGGAGGCGCAGGGCGAGCGCGAGCAGGCGTTGGCGCAGTACCGCAAGAGTTTGGCGATCCGCGAAAAGCTGGCGGCGAGCGACCCCAAGAACAGCGACTGGCAGCGTGACCTGTCGGTGAGCTATGAAAAGGTGGCGGGCATCTTGGCGGCGCAGGGCGAGCGCGAGCAGGCGTTGGCGTACTACCTGAAGGATTTGACGATCAGCGAAAAGCTGGCGGCGAGCGACCCCAAGAATGCGCAGTGGCAAGCTGATTTGGTGGTGTCTTTTTGCAAGCTCGCCAGTGTTGCGCCGGATACTTCCCAAAAAATCGCTTGGCTCGACAAAGCCCTGGCCGTGCTACAAGACCTCAAGGCCAAGGGTGCGCTCTCGGCGGAGCAAAACAACTGGATGACTGTGATTGAAAAGGAAAAGGCGAGATTGGCCCCTGCCGTCTCTGTCGAAATAAAACAATGATGAACAACCTCCTCGTCGAACTCTTCGTAGAAGAGCTCCCCCCCAAAGCCCTGCAAAAACTCGGCGATGCTTTCTCTGGCGTCTTGTTTGAACAGCTCAAAGCGCAAGGCTTAACGGCTGCCAACTCCGCCGTCACGGCTTACGCATCGCCGCGTCGTTTGGCGGCGCACATCACAGCGGTGTCGGCGCAACCCGCCGACAAAGCCCTGCAACAAAAACACATGCCCGTGACCGTCGGCTTGGATGCCAGTGGCAACGCCACCCCCGCCTTGCTGAAAAAACTACAAGCTTTGGGCGCAGGCCCCGAGGCGGTGGCGCAGCTCAAACGCGCACCTGATGGCAAAGCCGAAGCTTTGTTTTACGACAGCCTCGTCAAAGGCGCGAGCTTGGCCGATGGCTTGCAAAAAGCCTTGAGCGAAGCCATTGCCAAACTGCCCATCCCGAAAGTGATGAGCTACCAGTTAGAGACCGATTGCGAACTACCCGGCTGGAGCAGCGTCAACTTTGTGCGCCCTGCGCACAGTCTGGTGGCACTGCACGGAAGCACTGTCGTGCCCGTCAAAGCCTTGGGCTTGACCGCTGGCAACCGCACACAAGGCCACCGCTTTGAAGCCCGTGTGTCGCCTGTCGTGTTGGCGAACGCGGATGTGTACGCCGAGACGCTCGCCAAAGATGGTGCAGTCATTGCCAGCTTCACCGAGCGCCGCGCTGAGATTGCCCGTCAACTCGCCGCCGCAGCCGCCAAAGTCGGCGGGGGTGTGAAAGCGATTGACGATGCGGCCTTGCTCGATGAAGTAACGGCCTTGGTCGAGCGCCCCAATGTGCTGGTGTGCGCGTTTGAAAAACAATTCCTGGGTGTGCCGCAAGAGTGCCTCATCCTCACGATGAAGGCCAACCAAAAATACTTCCCGTTGCTCGACGCACAAGGCAAGCTCACCCACCAATTCTTGGTGGTCAGCAACATCACACCCGACGACGCTTCGGCGGTCATTGGTGGCAACGAGCGCGTGGTGCGCCCACGTTTGGCCGATGCCAAATTCTTCTTTGACCAAGACCGTAAAAAGACACTCGCGTCGCGCGTGGACGGTTTGGCCAAGGTCGTGTACCACAACAAACTCGGCACCCAAGGCGAGCGCACCGAGCGCGTGCGCGCCATTGCTAAAGGCATTGCCGCCTTGTTGCCTAAATCACAAGAGGCAGCCAAAGACGCATCCTTTGTGCAAGCGGTGGACACCGCCGCGCAACTGGCCAAAACCGATTTGCTGACCGACATGGTGGGCGAGTTCCCCGAGTTGCAAGGCATCATGGGCGGCTACTACGCGCGCCACGATGGCTTGGGCGATCGGCACCAGGATGAGAGAGCTACGCAGATCCAGCGGTGGCCGGTTCAAGGTGATCAAGAACCCGAACCCGACGGTGACCGCCGAGACCCCCAGCGGCAGCAT
>CAZAIW010000220.1:0-3491 GCA_964485285.1 uncultured Burkholderiaceae bacterium
ACACATAGCTGGACAAGCCGTATTCAATGTCGTTGGCTTGGCGAATTGCATCGGCTTCGTCAGCGAATGGAATCAAGCATGCCACAGGTCCGAAAATTTCTTCTTGCGCAATGCGCATGCGGTTGTCCACATCGACAAACACCGTGGGACTGACGAAGTTGCCTTGGCGTAAGTGAGCTGGCAAATCTGGGGCATCTAAGCCGCCGCACAACAGAGAGGCACCTTCTTTCGTACCCAACTCAATGTAGCTGCGCACCTTGGCCAAATGACCTTGGCTGATCATGGGGCCGATGGTGGTTTTCTCATCCAAGGGGTCACCCACCACAATGCGCTTGGCGCGCTCGGCAAACTTCGCCGCGAAATCGGCGTAGATGCTTTTTTGCACCAAGATACGGCTTCCCGCCGTGCAGCGCTCGCCGTTGTTGCTGAAGATCATGAAGATGGCCGCATCCAAGGCGCGGTCTAAATCAGCGTCATCAAAAATCACGAACGGCGATTTACCCCCCAGCTCCATGCTGAACTTTTTCAAGCCTGCGGCTTGCACAATGCGGTTGCCCGTCACTGTCGATCCAGTGAACGAAATCGCACGTACATCGGGATGCGTACACAAGGGCTCACCGGCATCTTTGCCGTAACCATGCACGATATTCAACACACCTGCGGGCACCCCCGCTTCTAGCGCCAACTCACCCAAGCGCGCGGCGGTGAGTGGCGAAAGTTCACTCATTTTCAAAACCGCCGTATTGCCAAAGGCCAGGCACGGCGCCACTTTCCAAGTGGAGGTCATGAACGGCACATTCCAAGGTGAGATCAAGGCACACACCCCAACGGGATGGAACAAGGTGTAATTCAAATGCGTGGGTGTGGGGTAGGTGTGGCCATCCACACGTGTGCACATTTCGGCAAAGTAGTAGAAGTTATCCGCCGAACGTGGCACCAATTGCTTGCCCGTTTGGCTAATAGCTTGCCCCGTGTCCTTGGTTTCGGTTTGTGCGATCTCAGGCACATGCTTGGCGATCAAGTCGCCCAAGCGGCGCATGATCTTGGCGCGCTCGGTGGCAGGACGTGCGGCCCATGCAGGGAAGGCATCTTTCGCGGCCTGAACAGCCGCATTCACTTCGGCGGCGGAACCACTCGCAACTTCTGCCAGCACCTCTTGGGTGGCGGGGTTCACGGTTTCAAAGTAGTCACGCCCCGCCACTGATTGACCGTTGATCAAATGTTCGATACGCATGCGCTCTCCTAATTCCAATTTGCCAAAATCTTAACGGCCAAAAGTGGCATCACCCACGATGGTGTTGACCAATCGACCGATGCCATCAATCTCGGTGACGACTTCATCGCCAACATTCACGTTGACGATGCCGTCCGGCGTCCCCGTCAAGATCACGTCACCTGGCTGTAGCGTCATGAAGCTGCTCAGGTATTCAATCAATTCGGGGATGCCCGAAATCAAGTCACGGGTGTTGCCCTGCTGCACCACCACACCATTGACCAAGGTTCTGAGTGCCAAGGCATGGGGATCGGGCACATCGGCGGCATCCACCAACCAAGGGCCGAGCACCGTGCCCCCATCGCGATTTTTCACGCGCAAGTTGGGGCGGTAATAGTTCTCTAAATAGTCACGGATCGCATAGTCGTTGGCGACGGTGTAGCCCGCCACATAGGGCATGGCGTCTTCGCGCTTGACGTTCTTGGTGGTGCGTCCAATCACCACGGCGAGTTCGCACTCGTAGTGCATGAAGGCAATGCCCTCAGGACGACGGGTTTGGGAGCGATGCCCCACCAAAGAGCTGCGACTTTTGAGAAAGGCGAGGGGCTCGTCTTTGGCCGTGACTGTCAACTCTTGAGCGAGTTCTTTCACATGGTCTGCATAGTTGAGTCCTAATGCAATGATGGTGCCCACGTCAAAAGGCGGCAACCACACCACGGCATCTTCCGCCAGCACGCGGCCATCGGCCAGCTTCAAGCCTGCGAGGTGTTCGTAGGCATCATGAATGGCACCGCCGTAAGCTACTTTTGCATGCTTCATACCGAGGCCTGCGAAACCAAAAGATTTTCCAGCTCACCCACGCCAGCAATCGTGATCGTCACACGTTGCCCCGCCTGCGCGAGTGGTGCATGTGCAGCCACACCCATACTGAGGATGTCGCCCGGATGCAAAGTCATGAACTCCGTCACATCGACCAGCAACTGCGCCGCTGAACGAACTCGACCGCCGGTGTCGGTTTGCTGCGCCACCACGCCGTCCACGGCGACTGTCACGGCCAGGGCATCTGGGTTCGCGACGGCCTCACGCGACACGAAGGCACCCAAAGGACAAAAACCATCGCGGCACTTGAAGCGTATGGACGGGCGATAAAACGACGCATGCGGCACGCTGATGTCGTTCATCACCACAAAGCCTGCCACATAGTCCATCGCCTCGGCTGCGCTCACCCGAGAAGCGGTGCGACCCACGACCATCCCCAGCGTCGCACCCATTTGAAGCGCAGGGGCATCCGAGGGCACGACCACGAGGTCACCACTTTTCGCCCAAGTGTTGCGCGGTTTGATAGACAAAATCGGTGCCTTGGGCGGTGCTTTGTACGGCGCGGCGTTGACTTGATCGCCCAAAGCCGCCAAAGCCTCGCGATGGTTCAACAAGGTGCCGTAAACCGCACCCGTGACTGGTAAATTTATTTGATTCCACATGGATAGATGATCCTCATCAAGTCGCATTTCACTAACATGTTCGCAATTAAATCGCTCATATGTTAGTGTGTCAATGTCGTATGAACCAAAACATATGAGTGTTTTCCCTGAAAGATGGACAATTCGGCAAGCCCAAATTGAAAAAAACAAACGAGAATGCGCCCATTAAAAAGAGCTGATCAACATGACAAGCCCTCTTAGACACAGAAACCTTCCCCATCTTTTGCTTCAAGCACGTGAAAATTTGATGGCTCGCTTCCGTCCGATGCTGCTTGAGTACGGGATCACCGAACAACAGTGGCGTATTGTGCGAGCTTTGCTGGAAGAGGATTCACTTGAGCCCAGACAACTGTGCGAACGCTGCTTAATTTCAAGTCCTAGCATTGCTGGCGTGCTGATGCGCATGGAGGATGCGGGTCTGATTGCGAGAGCGCGTATGGATCACGATCAAAGGCGCGTTAGCGTGACCTTGACCTCGAAAGCAAAAAGTATCGGTCAGCGTCTTGCGCCCATGATTGAAAAAAAATACAAAGAACTGGAGTCTGTCGTTGGCGTTGCTCAGCTTCAACAAATCTATGACGTGCTCGATGGGTTACTGCAACACAACGGATCAACAAGGAGACGGTGATGCCAGTTTTAAGTGAAACAGACGCGAGACATCTGCTGGTGCGAACAGGCTTTACGCCCAGCCACACCGAGGTGCAAACCTTGGTCGGACTGACCCGTGAGTCTGCCGTTTGGCGCATTTTGCAAGGTGCACAGAAAAATAAACCAACAGGTGCACTGCCTGCGGTTAT
>CAZAIW010000221.1:0-930 GCA_964485285.1 uncultured Burkholderiaceae bacterium
GCGACTGATAGCGCTTCGTCTTGCCACGGAAAGCTGGGGTGCGCCATGACGATTTGCATGTCGGGAAAGTCAATGGCGACATCGTCTAGGTGCATGGGGTTGGAGTACTCAAGCCGCAGTCCGCCACCACAGCGCATCCCAGAGCCAATGCCGCTGTGACCCGTATGGAATATGGCTGGCAGCTTGTACTCGGCGACGACTTCGTAGAGTGGCCAAGCCATTTTGTCGTAGGGATGAAAGTGTTGCACGGTGGGATGAAACTTAAAGCCCTTCACGCCATGCGCTTCAATGAGATGCCGCGCTTCGCGTGCCCCCATCTTGCCTTTGTGCGGGTCGATGCTGGCAAAGCACATCATCATGTCGGCGTTGTCTTTGGCGGCTTGTGCAATTTCTTCGTTCGGAATGCGTCTGCGTCCCATTTTGGATTCGGCATCCACCGTAAACATCACCAAACCAATTTTGCGTTCACGGTAATAAGCGATGGTCTCTGCGATGGTGGGGCGACGTGAGTTTTTGAAGTACTTATCCGCAGCGCGGTCGTACTCTTCGCCATAGGCATCAAAAGGGTTCCAGCACGAAACTTCGGCGTGGGTGTGGATGTCAATGGCGACAAGGTTTTTGGTATCCATAGTTCAGAAGGTGAATGATTTGAAGATGAATGCCTATCATAAAGCTGGCAAACCCAAAACTTCAAAACCTCCTCGGTGGAATTTGTATGCCGTTGTATGCAGGTGACACATCAGGCTTGCAATGCCGTAGGGCTTAGTGATAATGAAGTTGCCCACGCATTTAACGAGCGTGTTGGCACAACTCAAAAAGGACATACGACTATGAACTGGGACTATTCACCAAAGACGCAGGATTTGCTCGCACGACTGCAAGCTTTTTTTGATGATCATATTTACCCGAACGAGGCGCGATATGCCGCTG
>CAZAIW010000221.1:940-3476 GCA_964485285.1 uncultured Burkholderiaceae bacterium
TCGAGCTGGCGGTAATCCGTGGCAAACCCCCAAGTTGATTGAAGAGCTCAAACCCAAGGCACGTGCCGCAGGGCTTTGGAATATGTTCTTGCCTCATGCCTACAAAGGCAACGGTGGCATTTCGAACTTGGACTATGCCCCCTTGTGTGAGTTGATGGGGCGCGTGGTGTGGTCAGGGGAGGTTTTTAATTGCTCGGCTCCTGATACGGGTAATATGGAAACCATCGAGCGCTACGGCACCGATGAACACAAAAAACAGTGGTTAGAGCCGCTGTTGGCAGGTGAAATACGCTCAGCCTTTTTGATGACAGAGCCCGCCGTGGCTTCGTCGGATGCAACGAACATCCAGTGTTCGATCAAACGCGAAGGCGATGAGTACGTGATCAATGGGCGCAAATGGTTTAGCTCGGGCGCGGGTAATCCACACTGCAAAATTTTTATTGTGATGGGTAAAACAGACCCCGATGCGCCTAAGCATTCGCAGCAGTCGATGGTGCTCGTGCCACGCGATACCAAGGGCGTGACGGTGCTGCGTGCGCTGAATGTGTTTGGCTACGACGATGCGCCGCACGGTCACATGGAAGTGTTGCTAGAGAACGTGCGCGTGCCGGTGGCCAACATTTTGCTGGGTGAGGGGCGTGGTTTTGAAATTGCACAAGGTCGCTTAGGACCTGGGCGGATTCATCACTGCATGCGAAGCATTGGCGCGGCCGAGCGTGCGCTTGAAATGATGTGTGATCGCTTGATCTCGCGCATTGCATTTGGTAAGCGACTGGCCGATCAATCCATTTGGCACGAGCGCATCGCCGAGTCGCGCTGCATGATTGACCAAGCTAAGCTGCTGACACTGAATGCGGCTCGCATGATGGACGTGGCGGGCAACAAGGCGGCACAAGCGGAGATTGCCATGATCAAAGTCGTGGCACCCCAAGTCTCTAACAAAGTGGTGGATTGGGCGATACAAGCGCATGGCGGCGGCGGCGTGAGTCAAGACTTCTGGTTGGCCGAGGCCTATGCGCATCAGCGCACGATTCGTCTTGTCGATGGCCCTGATGAGGTGCACCGCAATGCGATTGCCAAAATCGAATTGGCCAAACGAGGCATGAAAAAGGCTGCCTAAAGTGAACGAGAAAAGTAGGTGCCCCCAATGTTGGGCACCTACTTTTTATGCTTTGTCTTTTCGCTTGAATGGATAAAGTTGTTGATTGATGAATCCAGCTGGAACATAGTCACCCAATACGCCATAGTTGTCGGGTAGCTTTTGCTTCGTTTTGACGGCAGTTCCAAATAGATAATCTAAGAAAGAAAAATGCGCCGCATAGTTGCGATCCAGAGCTGCTTGGTCGGAGCTGTGATGCCAGTGATGGAAGTTGGGTGTGACGATGATGTATTTGAGTGGCCCCCAGTTGACATCAACGTTGGCGTGATTCAGCACCGCTTGAATCCCCACAATGATGATGTACATATCCATGACGGCTTTAGAAAATCCCAGCACATAAAGCACGCCCAGTACTAACACACGTGTGCTGATAATTTCGAGTAAATGTAAGCGCGACCCCGCCATCCAGTCCATGACTTTAGTGCTGTGATGGACGGCATGGAAATGCCATAAAAACGGGACTTCGTGATAGGCACGGTGCGTCCAGTATTGGGCTAAATCGGCTACCAAAATGGCGAGCAATAACTCCACGACGAACGGTAAGGCTTGCACAGCCTGTTGCAGCGGCGCGTAGACCGCAATAGAAAATAAGCGATGAATAAAGTAGTTGACGAGCAGCAACATTAAACCCACTAAAAAGTGATTGACGATAAAGTGCATGAAGTCGGTTTGCCATTCAAATCGAAACACCACTTGACCTTTGTGAAAGGGCAGTAGCTTCTCAAGAGTGATGAAAATGAATGACGACCCCAATAAATCCAAAATAAACCAATCCAGACCGATGTAGGGCGTGTGGTCGGGGAAGTCAGCTACCGGGACACGATGACCGCCAAGCGCAACGGAGATCAGAACCAAGCTAAGAGCTGCAACATTTAGCCAGCGTGTGCGATTGAGTACAGCATTGACCAGCGACAGGGTGCCCGCAACCAGTAATGCAATGAGCATGATGAGCCGAATCGTATCGACCGAGTATTTCTGTCGCAGCTCTGGCGTGGTCAGATATTGGGGAAAGAGAAAAGCCATGACCCCGAGAAAACACAGAATCGATAGCGTGAAGGCAATGACACCCGTCAGTTTGCCGCTACCAGCGCGTAACTCACCGCTTTCCTTGAAGACTCCAGCAACACTGTTGACGGTTTTAGTGACGGGGGCAACGATGGGTTTTACAGGATTTTTCATGGCAACGAATGTACACGAACTGATGGGGTGAGTCCCTTGATGGAGGGCCGCTCGCACGAGGATCATCAGTGCAATATGTGCTGGCGGGATACAAAAAGAAGGACAAGAAGGACAACCTAAAAAACTTTGCTATAATTCGAGACACTCGCGGGAGTAGCTCAGTTGGTAGAGCGCAACCTTGCCAAGGTTGAGGTCGAG
>CAZAIW010000222.1:0-3472 GCA_964485285.1 uncultured Burkholderiaceae bacterium
AGGCAGCGCCGCCCCGTGCGCAAATGTCATTTTGATTTTGTCGCGATAGGTCTCCAGCGTGCAGATGATGCCGCCGCAAGAGAACGTCGGCACGCCATCGGGGTTCGATGGTTTGCGCCACTTCACCTCTTCCACAATTTTGGGTTCCGCGCGTTGAATCAGCGTCCGTATCGTATTGATTCGACTCTTGCACCAGTCCGTGCTCATCGCGTATTCCTTTCTGATGCTGCCCGCCGCCTGCATTCACTGGCCTTGCGCGGCATATTGCGCGGGTTTTTTCGGTAGTGTGATGGATTAGGTTTTAGCATGCGCATGGGGTAGAAAGGGCGTAACTCTAGCTTGGAGCAAACGCACAAGGGTTGGTTCCATAAACTCTTAGTTGTCGGGTATTTCAAGGCAGATCACACGCTTGTTACCCAAGTGCTTTTTAAACTTGGATGAGAGTTTTTTGCGGTGCGCCTTCTCCATAACAAAAATCATTTCTGCCCACTCAACCAACTCCGATGTGAGTGGGTTTTCAGCATCGTTGTTGAGACCAGCGGATGAGCACTCAATGCCCGGATGCGCCGAAAACACTTGCTCAGCGGTTGGGCTGCGCAATTTGTTTTGACTGCAAATAAAGAGAATGCGCTTCATGGGTTCAGCGCTCCAGCAGAACTTGCAGCATGCGCTGTGGGTTGGAGAGGAAGTTCCGCGTGACTTGGAAGTGCTCAGTGTCTTCGTACGCAATCGGTGAAACCCCGTCTTTCCCAAAGTGGTAAATGCAGGCATCGGGATAGGCCATCAAGATGGGCGAGTGAGTGGCGATGATGAATTGAGAGTTGTCCAAAATCAAATCATGAATGCGCGACAAGACTGCCAGCTGCCTTTGAGGTGACAAGGCGGCCTCGGGTTCATCGAGGATGTACAAACCTTGACCGCTGAACCGTTCGGTCATGAGCGTGAGGAACGACTCACCATGCGACTGCTCGTGCAAGGAGCGACCTCCGTAGACGTTGATGAGCGGCGGACTAAAGCTTGGCTCCTCATCCAGTTTTTCGATCTCAGTGGCGACATTGAAAAAACTCTCGGCTCGCAAGAAGAAGCCATCGCGTGGCCGACGAACTCCCTTTGCGACACGCAAGTACTCGTGCAGTTCCGAGTGCGACCGCCGAGTCCCAAAGTTGAAGTTTTTTGTGCCACCTTCGGCATTGAAGCCC
Source organism: uncultured Burkholderiaceae bacterium (assembly GCA_964485285.1). Taxonomy (GTDB): domain Bacteria; phylum Pseudomonadota; class Gammaproteobacteria; order Burkholderiales; family Burkholderiaceae_C; genus JASGCK01. Next base: position 1,200 of record CAZAIW010000222.1, read on the forward strand.
AGCGAGACTGCGATGGCCTCAAGCAACGTGGATTTCCCAGAACCATTCTCACCCATGAAGTAGGTCATCCTCGGGTGTATGTCGATTTGCTCTAATGATCGGACTGCGGGCAGCGAGAACGGATAGCGATCAAATGATTCGACCTTAGCTCTCATGAGCGAGATACGGCTGACGTACGGCGAAGGGATCATGAGGCCTGATTGAATGGCGGGTTAAGCATCGCCGATTAGTCAATTGCGGCGTATGGCCAGAACGGCACATGCGTCGTTCACCGAACAATATAGACTTGTGCCGACCTCCTCTTGCTTGCTTGGAAGCGCCTGCGCCGATGGGGCAACAGTGGTAGCAGGGGTAACTGAAATAGGCACGTAGTCCGAAACGAGTGGAGTCCAAGTTGCTTCGTGTGGTCTCTCAGAGAGATTTGCATACGCTTTAAATGTGCTAGGCGCTTTGTAGGCGACCGGTTGAACTGAAACAACAAACGAATTTGTGCCGCTTCCTTTGTCTACTGGTATATCTATCGGACTCAGCGTATAGGCATTTTCCGCAGTCGTGTTGAACCCGACATAAACGGTACCCGCATCCTTGGTTTGAAGTCGGTACGAAAAGCTTACCGTGAGAGTGGTGAGCACGCCTTCAGTGACGGGCGTGGGTGTGACCGATGTGATCTTAATCATGTTGGTCTCGTCGCTGCTGTTGTTGGTGCCGCCACCGCAAGCACTTAAGAGTAGGACAGAGATTGCCAATACGACAGGCAAATACGGTTTGCGTATGAAATTCATTTGGTGTATCACACTCATCCTTTCAAAAACAGCCAATGAAAATGGCCGGACACTTTATCACGGTACGCAGGATTTATGCACTAAACTGTGCCGTTTTTGTCAATACTCAAGGAGCGCATATGACGATTTTTTACCGCCGCACCGTCATGTCTACGTTGTTGCTTGTTTGCGTGGGTCTTCTTGGCAACACACTCGTTGCGCAGGCTCAAGACAATACGCTTCGCATCATCGTTCCCTATTCGGCAGGTGGTTCGTCTGATTTGGCTGCGCGGGTCGTCGCCAATGAATTGCAGCCACGCCTAGGCATACCTGTCGTCGTTGAAAACGTGGTCGGAGCAGGTGGCCGTTTGGCCATGCAAAACATCAAACGCATGCCGCCCGATGCCAACGTATTAGTGATGGCTAACCCAGCCTTGATGACCGTTGCTCCTCTGGTCTACAAAAACAATGGCTACGACCCCGAAGCGGATTTTCAAGCCATAAGCCAAGTGTCTATTTATGAATTTGGCATTGCGGTGGGAACCGCTGTGCCCGTGAGTGAGTTTGCACACATGATGGCATGGGTCAAGGCCAATCCTGACAAAGCCAATATCGGTGTACCGGCTACTGGCAGCTTGCCACATTTTTTTGCTCTGATGGTCAATAAAGCCAGTCAAACACAAACCCCTGTGATTGGCTACAAGGGCTCAGCATCATTGAATAACGACTTAATGGGTGGGCATATACCTATTGCAATCGATACCTTGGATACTCTGCTACCTTTGCATGAAGGTGGAAAGATAAAAATTTTGGCCACATCTGGCGCTAAGCGCTCTGTTCCAAGCATTCCAACTTTGCTAGAGTCCAACTTTCATGTTTCCGCAACCGGTTGGAATGTGCTTTTTGCCAAATCCACCATGCCAGCAGGCCAAGCGGCACGATTAGCCAAAGAGGTGAGCGCTGTCATGCAGCTACCTGCGGTGCGCGAAAGATTGATAAGTGCCAAAGTAACGCCTGTGGCATCGTCTCAGCAACAAACGAAAGACATGCTCAGCAAATTCAAAGCACAATGGCAGCCCTCGGTGACGCAGTCAGGTGTGAAGTTTGATTGATAGCCACCCCGTTTGATGTCATAACCCGTTTGTCACCCTGAATGTCCCATGCAATTGAGCGCAGAAAAACAGCGACCTCATATCATCTTTATCGTCGCCGATGACCTAGGCTTTGCAGATTTAGGTTGTTATGGCGGCCGAGACGCTAGATTTGGCCAAGTCTCGCCAGTTTTAGATCAGCTTGCCGCTAAGGGCATCAAGTTCACGCAGGGCTATAGCAACTCGCCCGTATGCTCGCCCACACGCTTTGCGCTGATGACGGCGCGTTACCAATACCGACTGCGCGGCGCGGCGGAAGAGCCTATCAACAGCAAAGCGCGACACAGCACCACACTGGGTTTGCCAGCAGAGCACCCAACACTGCCATCGCTTTTGCAAAAGAGCGGCTACAACACGGCAT
>CAZAIW010000223.1:0-3454 GCA_964485285.1 uncultured Burkholderiaceae bacterium
GCCGTAGGCTTTGCGCGTGATCACGGTGATCTTAGGAACCGTTGCTTCGGCATAAGCGTATAGCAGCTTGGCTCCGTGCTTAATAATGCCGCCCAGTTCTTGACTGGTGCCCGGCATAAAGCCCGGCACATCGACAAAGGTAATCACAGGAATGTTGAAGGCATCGCAAAACCGAATGAAGCGAGCGGCTTTAATGCTGGACTTAATATCTAAACAGCCCGCCAGCACCAGCGGCTGATTCGCCACGATTCCCACGGTTTGCCCTTCCATGCGGGAAAAACCAATCACGATGTTCTTGGCGTACTCGGGTTGAATTTCAAAGAAGTCGCCATCGTCCACGGTTTTGGTAATCAGCTCTTTGATGTCATAAGGTTTATTGGGGTTATCGGGCACAAGTGTGTCTAGGCTCATGTCCATGCGGTTTGCCGGGTCGCCACTAGGACGCACAGGCGCTCGCTCGCGGTTGGACAGTGGCAGATAGTTATAGAGGCGACGCAGCATCAAGAGTGCCTCGACATCGTTCTCAAACGCCAAATCGGCTACGCCTGACTTGGTGGTGTGGGTAACGGCACCACCTAGCTCTTCGGCACTCACCTCTTCATGCGTGACGGTTTTGACGACATCGGGGCCCGTCACAAACATGTAGCTGGAGTCCTTCACCATAAAAATGAAGTCGGTAATCGCTGGGCTATACACAGCCCCGCCGGCCGACGGCCCCATAATGAGACTGATCTGCGGGATGACACCGCTTGCGAGCACGTTCTTTTGGAAAATATCGGCGTAACCACCTAGCGAGGCCACGCCCTCTTGGATACGCGCACCGCCCGAGTCATTCAGTCCAATCACAGGAGCGCCCACTTTCATGGCCTGATCCATAATTTTGCAAATTTTCTCAGCATGTGTCTCGGACAGCGCACCACCAAAAACCGTGAAGTCTTGACTATAGACAAACACCAAGCGTCCGTTAATCATGCCGTAGCCTGTGACCACGCCATCGCCCGGAATTTTGTTGTCCGCCATGCCAAAGTCAGCGCAGCGGTGCTCGACAAACATGTCCCACTCTTCAAACGTACCTTCGTCTAGCAACACTTCTAGGCGCTCACGTGCAGTCAGCTTACCCTTGCTATGCTGCGCGTCAATACGCTTTTGTCCACCACCCAAACGAGCCGCCGCGCGTTTAGCTTCTAATTGTTCGAGGATTGCTTGCATCCGTTTACTCCAAAAATTGATCCAAAAACCAAAAACTTAACTGTTAGGTAGAGGCTAACGCCAGCAACTGACGTGCCGCTGTCGAGGCAGCAAGGCGACCACTGGCGACCGATTGTGTCACGGCGGCCAGTTGTGACCGCACCTGCGCATGGCGATGAAATTGGGCTTTCAGCCCTTCGTGTATTTGCTCCCACATCCACGCAAGGGATTGTGACTCACGCCTAGCGGCCAACTGACCGCTTTGTGCCTGCGCATCTTTAAACTGCATCACACGCCGCCAGAAATCATCAATCCCCGTCGCTCGCAAGGCGCTCAGTTGCATGACTTGAGGCTTCCAAATCTCACCCGTTCGAGCTAACTTTGCCAAAGGCGCGTCCGCACCCTGTCCTTCGGCAAGCTCAGGCCGAACAGAGGGGGCATGCCGACCGTAAACGCGAAAACTACTGGATATTTGTGCCTCGGCTCTGGTTGCCGCAGCGCTATCAATATCTGCTTTATTGATAACAACTAGATCAGCCAGCTCCATGACACCTTTTTTGATGGCCTGTAGGTCGTCACCACTATTGGGCAGTTGCATGAGCACGAACATATCGGTCATGCCGTGCACGGCGACTTCACTTTGCCCGACACCCACGGTCTCCACGATGACGATGTCGTAACCCGCTGCCTCGCACACCAGCATGGCCTCTCGGGTGTGCGAAGCCACGCCGCCCAGTGTTCCGCTGCTGGGGCTGGGGCGAATATAGGCCTCGGGGCGCACGGAGAGCTGCTCCATGCGCGTTTTATCGCCCAAGATGGAACCACCCGATACCGAGCTGGATGGATCAACCGCCAGCACCGCCACACGGTGCCCAAGCCCAATCAAATACAAGCCCAGCGCCTCGATGAATGTGCTTTTCCCCACACCCGGCACACCGCTAATACCAAGGCGAAACGACTGACCCGTATGCGGCAAAAGCTGTGTGAGCAGCGCATCGGCCTGCTTGCGATGATCGGCTCGGGTGGACTCCAAAAGCGTGATGGCTTTGGCCACGGCGCGGCGCTGCATGCTGGGTGGTTGCGGGTCTAAGATGGCTGAAGGCAACATTTATGGATTTTTTATATCGCCCGTGACCATTGGGATCGCATGCGGCAAGACGCGCAGCTCTAGGTGCCGGGTGTGCCAATCAAGCACCTCTCCGTCGGCAGACAAACAAAGCGGATGGGGACTGCGCACTTCTAGGTGCTTGATGGCGTGAAAGCTGGCATGGGGCGAGTTCACATGCTGACCTGCGAGCATCTTAAAAAATAAGTGGACGAAGCGCCAGCGACTCACCATCGGCGCTAGGAGTAAATCCAATGCGCCATCGTTGATACGCGCCATGGGGGCAATCGGGTAACCACTGCCATAGGTCGAGGTATTCAAAATCGAGCACAAAATCATCCAACCCGAAGCCTGACCGGTTTGTCCGTGCACCGTTTCCCAGTTAAGCCGCAAATCCCAGCCACGCAGGCGTGGCAGCTCCTTGAGTAATGTCGCAAAGTAAGGTAGAGGCCCTTTGAATTTCCAGTGACTGGTTTGGTTGTTAATGTGTGCGTCCATACCTAACAAAAAGCAACCGAAGAAATGGCGCTCACGCCCCGACTCCCGATCAGTCACCACGGCCACATCTACGCGCTGGGGCTGCGCCATCAAGGCGTGGCGCAACGCCTGTTGCCAGCGCTGCCCAAATAGACCCGCAGCACGCGCCACGTCATCCCCTGAACCATAAGGCAATAAGCCATACTCGTGCTGTCCCAAAAGTAAATAGGGCAAGAGCTGGTGATTGGTACCATCGCCACCCACGGCAATCACGCGAGAGCCTTTGACTAAATCAGCAAAAACGGTACGTAGGGATTCGGGGGTACCACACACCACCACACGCGCCGGTAATCCTTCGGAAGCCAAAAAATTTTCAATCGCTGGCTTGAGTGCCGCCGCCGCACCCTTGCGCGCATGCGGATTGATGATGATCGTGGGGGCGACCACCCAGTCACCCCATCGCCAACTTAATCTGCGCGAGCACATCCCGCGCGCAAGCTGGAATGGGTGTACCAGGCCCATAAATACCTTTGACTCCCGATTCATACAGGAAAACGTAATCTTGCTGCGGAATGACCCCCCCCACAAACACAATGATGTCATCCGCACCTTGGTCTTTTAAAGCCTGACTGATGGCTGGAATCAAGGTTTTGTGACCCGCCGCTAACGTGGAGACACCTACAG
>CAZAIW010000224.1:0-1641 GCA_964485285.1 uncultured Burkholderiaceae bacterium
GTATACAGCAATTTAGGCACGGAGCCTATTTTTATCCTCAAGGAAATTTCTTCTGAAACCAAAACGGCTTTAGAACCTGTTATTTCTAAAGCGATGCTGTCTGTATCAGGGGTACAGACCATGATGGATGACGCCAAAGGCGGCGAAATCAAAATGGGAGAGCAAGTATTGCCGGCAGGCACCGACTTATTTGCTTTAATGGCAAAATTACCAGAAAACAAACGTATTGAAATTATGGCAGATGCTACTGATAAATTTGAAAAAATGGGCGATACCATGGTGGTTCAAGCGGGTGCCAAGGATTTGGCGCTCCATGTGTTGATCGAGTCATCCGCTGCGGTGCACCGCGCGTTTGACATTGCTGCGCACCCGCGTGTGCAGTCGCTCAGCTTCGGTTTGATGGACTTTGTGTCGGCGCATAGCGGCGCGATTCCAGCGCACGGCATGTCTGGCCAAGGTCAGTTCACGCATCCGTTGGTCGTGCGGGCCAAGCTGGAGATCGCCAGTGCTTGTCACGCCCACGGCAAAGTGCCGTCGCATTGCGTGGTGACGGAGTTCAATGACACCGTGGCCATGCGCGTGGCCGCGCAGCGTGCGGCGCGCGAGTTTGGCTACACGCGCATGTGGAGCATTCACCCTGCGCAAATTCGCCCCATCCTTGAGGCCATGGCCCCCGATGCGGCGGCTATTGAAGAGGCCAGCGAGATTGTGTTGGCAGCGAGTGCCGCTCAGTGGGCCCCCATCAGTCACAAAGGTCAGCTGCATGACCGTGCCAGTTATCGCTTCTTTTGGCAAGTGCTGGAGCGTGCGCACAGCACCGGACAGCGCGTACCGAGTACCATGACAGCCTATTTTTTATAAAGGGGATGACCATGCGTTACTTGACTTCTGCGCTTTTAGCGAGTTTGCTCTTACTTGGTTCGTTGGGGTGCTTGGCTCAAACCACACAAGTGCCGCCGGCGGCGGTAGCGCGGACTTCGGCTCCACCTTTGTATCCCGTTGCTGTGGGGCATATTGTTTGTGCTGACAAAGTGGTGGTCTCGATTCATGAAAGTCCACTGCATCAGGCGCGGTATGACATCAAAATCGGCAAATCGCACTATGTTGGAGAGCGCATTGTGACGGACTCTGGAGCCGTCAAGTTAGAAGACAAAAACCACGGAATTGTGTGGCTGCAGATGGCGAACAAGTCGATGCTGTTCAACGAAAAAATCGGTAAACGACTCGCAACAGATTGTCAAAACGACGACCAAAAAGCTGCACATAGAGCCATGGAAGTGGCTGTAACCCCCTAATTTTTTATTAAAGGAAAACTACCATGAGCATGATTGATACTTACGACCAACACGTTGCCGAGCGAGCTGCCCAAGGCGTGCCGCCGCTGCCGCTGACCGCTAAACAAACCGCTGAATTGATAGAACTGCTCAAAGCGCCTGCCGCAGGCGCAGCAGAGCAACTACTGGAACTCATCACCCACCGCGTGCCAGCCGGTGTGGATGACGCAGCCAAAGTGAAAGCGTCGTATCTTGCCGCCATTGCACACGGTACGGAAAAATGCCCCGTCATTTCACGCGCCAAAGCGGTTGAGCTACTGGGCACCATGCTGGGTGGCTACAACCTCACGCCGCTGATTGACATGCT
>CAZAIW010000224.1:1651-3447 GCA_964485285.1 uncultured Burkholderiaceae bacterium
GCCGAAGTGGGCGCTGTCGCCGCCGAAGCACTGAAGAAAACCTTGCTCATGTTCGATCAATTTCATGACGTGAAAGAGTTGGCCGATCAAGGCAATAAGAACGCAAAAGCCGTACTGCAAAGCTGGGCCGATGGCGAGTGGTTTACCAGCCGCCCCGAAGTGCCACAGTCCATCAAGCTCACCGTGTTCAAAGTCACGGGCGAGACCAATACCGACGACCTTTCACCCGCGCCCGATGCATGGAGTCGCCCCGATATTCCGCTGCACGCGCTAGCGATGCTCAAAAACAAACGCGATGGCATCACGCCCGAAGAAGACGGCAAACGCGGGCCGATTGCGCTACTCAACTCCATGCGCGATGCTGCCGATAAGGCCGGACGCTTGATCGCCTACGTGGGTGATGTGGTGGGTACAGGCTCTTCACGCAAGTCCGCGACGAACAGTGTGCTGTGGTGGACGGGTGAGGATATTCCGTTCGTGCCCAACAAGCGATTTGGTGGTGTGTGCTTGGGCAACAAAATTGCGCCTATTTTTTACAACACCATGGAAGACTCGGGCGCTTTGCCCATTGAGCTGGATGTCAGCCAAATGAATATGGGTGACGAGATCGAGCTACAGCCCTATGCTGGTAAGGCTTTGAAGGGCGGCAAGGTGGTCGCTGAGTTCCAAATCAAGAGCGATGTGCTCTTTGACGAAGTACGTGCTGGTGGTCGCATCCCGCTCATCATTGGACGCAGCTTGACGGCTAAGGCCAGAGCTGCTCTGGGTTTGCCAGCCTCGACCCTGTTCCGTTTGCCTACAGCGCCTGTGTCGTCCAGCAAAGGCTTTACGTTGGCACAAAAAATGGTGGGACGTGCTTGTGGACTGCCCGAAGGTCAAGGCATTCGCCCCGGCACATACTGCGAGCCCAAGATGACATCCGTGGGTTCGCAAGACACCACCGGCCCCATGACGCGCGATGAGCTCAAAGACCTCGCGTGCCTTGGCTTCTCTGCCGATTTGGTGATGCAGTCGTTCTGTCATACGGCCGCCTATCCAAAACCTGTGGATGTCAAGATGCACCACGAATTGCCCGAGTTCATCAGCAACCGTGGCGGCATCGCATTGCGTCCAGGTGACGGCATCATTCACAGCTGGCTTAACCGCATGTTGTTGCCCGATACCGTCGGCACTGGCGGCGACAGCCACACCCGCTTCCCAATTGGTATTTCGTTCCCTGCCGGTTCTGGTCTGGTGGCCTTTGGCGCTGCCACTGGCGTGATGCCCTTGGATATGCCCGAGTCCGTGCTGGTGCGTTTTAAAGGCACGATGCAACCCGGTGTCACGCTGCGTGATTTGGTGCATGCCATTCCGCTCTACGCCATCAAGGCCGGACTGTTGACGGTTGCCAAACAAGGCAAGAAAAACATCTTCTCGGGACGTATCTTAGAAATTGAAGGCTTGCCAGACCTCAAAATTGAACAAGCCTTTGAGCTAGCCGATGCCTCGGCCGAGCGCTCTGCCGCAGGCTGTACGGTGGCATTGAACGACGCTCCCGTCAAAGAGTATTTGCAGTCCAATATCACGCTACTCAAGTCCATGATTGCGAACGGCTATTCCGATGCCCGCACCATTGCACGCCGCGTGGCGGAGATGGAAAAGTGGCTGGCCAAGCCAGAGCTTCTCAAAGCCGACAAAGATGCCGAGTACGCCGCCGTGATCGAGATCGATCTGGCCGACATTCGCGAACCCATCGTGTGCTGCCCGAACGATCCAGATGACGCGAAGACCTTGTCTGACGTGGCGGGTAACAAAAT
>CAZAIW010000225.1:0-3367 GCA_964485285.1 uncultured Burkholderiaceae bacterium
ACCTGAAGCAAGCCGACGAATGGAAGCGACTTTCTGAAGTCAGTCAACGCGACTACACGGCCAAGTTCACCATGCTGGGGGATCGCCTGCCTGCGGCGGTGGCGAAGTGTAAAAAGAGTTATTACGTGCTGCGGGCGGCGTTCTTGCATGGTCAGTCTCGCGCCATACGGGCCGAGTTGAACACCTTGGACAAGTGGACAAAGGCGAACGGCGGCAATGATGCGTTGTTGACCTCGGACGGCATCCGCGCCTTTTTGGATCAAGCCCACGCCCTGAGCATCGGGCAGCGACACCAAAAAATTCAAGCCGTAAACGCCGTTAAAGCGTTTAACGGCGCAGGCCAAGGGGTCGCCCAACCCTCGCACGGCAAACGCAAATTGGGGGCGTTGCCGTGGCATTGGAAAACCAAACTGTTGGGCTGTGTGCCCAAGTCTTCACAGTACCGCGTTCACGTGGCGGCGATGGCCATGTGTGGCTGTCGCCCTTCTGAGTTTGAAGGCGGCGGGGTGTCGGTGGAAAAGGTGGACGCGGACACGTACCGCTTCCACATTGCGGGCAAAAAGACAGGCACACGGGAAAAGAACGGCAAGACCTTCACCACGGGCCAAACCCTGCGCACCATCACGGTTCACCGCACGGACATGGTTGACAAGTTCGGGCGAGTGAACCCTGAATTTTTGGTGCTGGATCGTGCGCTGGGTGGCAAGACTTACCTGGAGTTGTCGGCGAAGGCCACGGCCATTCGGGACGTGGTGATTCACGCCAGTGAAAAGGCGTTCCCGCACCTGAAAAACAAGCCCACGGCCTACAGTTTCCGCCATGCCTTCGCCTCCAACTTGAAGGCACAAAACGGGGTCGATTCTGAGGCCACGGCGGCGGCGTTGGGTCATGCCAGCACGAAAACCCAAGGGTGTTATGGCTACGGGCGCAGCGGGGGCGGCGGGTTTGCGTGTGAGGCCACGGCCTCGGATCGCATTCGCACCCCGCACCTGTCGCGCTCGGCGGCTTTGGCGAAAAGCAAGGCACGCAAAGCGCCAAAGGCACAGCCCCAAACCGTGGCGGCCCTGCCGTCGGCCAACACCCCAAAAGCACCAATGCCGCCAGCCCCGCGCAGTTATCCAAAGCCGAAGCCGTCATGGGTCAGGTAAAAATTTGACAGGTTTTCGGCTTTGCCTCAGATTGGTGGGTTTGGAGAAATTCACATGAACCCCACCGCCCCCGCTGCTGCCGCACTGCTTCAAACCGTTTGGCTTCAAACTTTTTGGAATTACATCAACGCCTGTATTCAGTCGGGCAAGGATTACCAGCCGCACGAACAAAACAACATTGCCTACATGGCCGCTTGTCTGGCCGATTCTGTCAAGCAAGCATTCATAGAACGTTTTTTGGAGGCTGCCCCGCAAGGCGGCGGCGGGGTAGCACCTGAAACCAGCGTGGGGGATAATTTTTTTGATGCGCTAAACACCATTGGCAAACAGCCCCCAGTGGTGCATGAAATTGATCAGGCCCTCGCTAAATTTCACGCCACATCAAAGCCCGCCGCCCAGTTCAGGCCCGCAGCGCGAAGCCCAAAATGAATTTGGGCTAACGCGATCAAGGGCATCACTGTAGAAAGTTGGTCAACCGTGTGGCGATGGTGTCTTGTAGGTTGTTCGTGCCCGCCCGCAACTTCATGGCCGTGGTGTCCGCTTCTTTGAAGTGGGCTTCAAAGGTTTGGGTGAAGGCGGTTTCCCTGAACGTGGCACAGGTGCCCGCTGCCGCGCATGTCAGGCTGGCGTTCGTGTAGTTGGTTTTGAGTGCGGCCATGAATGCGGGGATCAGGGTCAGGCTGTTTTTTGCCCCGTTCGCGTCAAACAGATAAGCAACGCTGCTTTGAAAGGCAGGGTAATAGGTCAGATTGCCCGTGCCCATGCCGCTGGTCATCACGGCAATAGGGTTTTGCGTGTTGATCATGTTCATGATCTCGGTTTTGGACTTGGTGGATTTGCCGCTGGCGATGTACTCGGCGAAGCCTTCGGCAAACCACGTATCCAGCACGGCGGCATTCGTGCCCAGCGTGGCTTGGTGGTAAACGTGAACCATCTCGTGTTTGAGCAATTTTTTGTACAGGTCGAAGCCGTTGGACAAATAGCCTTTGTCCAGATTGGCGCTGTCGCTGCTGGTGACGATCAAACCGTCCTTCTCGCCCATGCCCGTAGCAGACCCCAGAATCAGCCCAGATTGGGCGCAAACTTGAATCCGAGTACCTTGGTAGCCTGTGGCGCTCGTTATGCCTAAAACCGTGCGGATTTCGCCCACGGCTTGTTCTGCGTACTCGGCGGCTTGCTGCTGGCTGGATTCGCTCACGCCTTGGGCGGCGTAGGTGATGGTGTTGGGTAGCAGGTAAACCGTGGTGTTGCTGACGTTGCCGCAACCGCTGCCTGTGAACCAGTGGAGGCATAGAAGGGCGTGGCGTAATTGGTCGTTTTGGCGGCTACCACGGCGGCGCTGGGGGTGTAGGTGCTGGCCGTGCTGCCTCCGTTGTTGTTTGAATTGTTGCTGGTGTCGCCTCCACCCCCACCGCAAGCGGCTAGAACCAAGGTCAAGGCAAGGGCCACGGTTTTGCTGGTGTTGTTCATGGTGTGCCCCTTAACCGTTGAAGCATCTAAAGCTGTCGAGCGTGAAGCGGGTCACGCTGGCCTTGCCTGTGGGAAACAGTTGGCGCGACACAAACACCTTGGAATTGGGGGCGATGTTGGTGGTTCCCTGTACGCCCATGCTGGAATAGTCGCCCACCACGGTTTGGCCGTTGTACGCCTTGCCGCTGAAGTCCACGCCCTTGCACCCTTTGGGTACGCTGAAGGTGAAGGCATAGGCCACGGTGTCGCTGGCAGGTTGCCGCCATTTCGCATCTTCGATGGTGGCGACCTTCTTCACGCTGTCGGTTACCTCAATGGGCTTGTCCAGCAGCGTGCCCATGGCATTGCCCACCAAGCCCCCGATGCCTTCCGAGGCCATGCCGCCTACTGCCCCGCACCCACTCACCAAAACCGCTGCCGCAAGCACGGCCCCAATCGTCACTTTCATGTTCACCCTTTCAAATTCGGGTGACCCAGCGCCACCCGTTGCGACGGATCATATTTCATAAAAGGTCAAACTGACCTATTCCGATTTGGCCTTGAACATTGGGCATGGTTTTGTCTGTTCACCATCCCCGCTATGTGGCACTCCGTGACCACTTGAAGGCCTTGCGCGACAAGGCGGGTTTGACGCAAGTTCAGATAGCTGAACGGCTTGGCTTGGATCAGTCCTACATCTCAAAAATTGAGCGTGGCGAACGCTATGTGGATGTGATGTTCTATGTGGATTGGTGCAAGGCTTGTAAGGT
>CAZAIW010000226.1:0-3349 GCA_964485285.1 uncultured Burkholderiaceae bacterium
GCCGGACTGTTAATCCGTAGGTCCCTGGTTCGAGCCCAGGTCGAGGAGCCAAAAAATTGAAGCCGATAGCACCGAAGTGCTATCGGTTTTTCTTTTGCCCCTTAACCTTGCGCGGCTACCCGGTCAGCTTTGCTGTGCAGCTTATTAAGCGCACTCAGATACGCTTTGACGCTGGCAACAATGATGTCGGGGTCTGCGCCCACGCCGTTGACGACGCGCCCTGAATTTTGCAAGCGCACCGTGACTTCGCCTTGGCTCTCCGTTGAACCGCTGATGGCGTTCACCGAATAAAGCACCATCTCTGCACCGCTTTTGGCGTGTGTTTCAATGGCTTTTAAAGACGCATCCACGGGCCCATTGCCCTGTGATTCACCAATGACTTCTTTGCCGTCAATGGTGAAAATGACTTTTGCGTGAGGTCTCTCACCGGTTTCGCTGGTTTGGTGCAGCGAGACAAAACCATAGTGCTCGTGCTCGGCAGCGACGTTCTCCTCACTGACCAAAGCGAGAATATCTTCATCGAAAATTTCTGATTTCTTATCGGCGAGCTCTTTGAACTTGGTGAAGGCGGCGTTGACCTCGGTTTCGCTGTCCATGCTGACACCAAGCTCTTGCAGCCGCTGCTTAAAGGCATTGCGTCCCGAGAGCTTGCCCAACACGATTTTGTTGGCACTCCAGCCCACATCTTCGGCGCGCATGATCTCGTAGGTGTCACGCGCTTTCAGCACACCGTCTTGGTGGATACCGCTGGCGTGTGCGAAAGCATTGGCACCGACCACCGCCTTATTGGGTTGCACGACAAAGCCCGTGGTTTGACTGACCATGCGGCTGGCCGCCACAATCTGCGTTGCATCGACTCCTACGTTTAATTTGAAATAGTCTTTGCGCGTTTTGACGGCCATCACAATCTCTTCTAAGCTGCAATTGCCAGCGCGTTCCCCAAGACCATTGATGGTGCATTCCACCTGTCGCGCACCGCCAATCATCACGCCTGCAAGACTATTGGCAACTGCCATGCCAAGGTCGTTGTGGCAGTGGACGCTCCAGACCGCTTGATCCGAATTAGGAATGCGTGTGCGCAAGTCCTTGATGAAGTTGCCGTACAGCTCCGGAATGGCATACCCCACCGTGTCAGGCACATTGATGGTGGTTGCACCCTCGGCGATAACGGCCTCTAAAACGCGGCATAAAAAATCGGGGTCGCTACGGTAGCCATCTTCGGGAGAGAACTCAATGTCCGCCATCAAATTGCGGGCGAAGCGCGTGGCTTGCTTGGCTTGTTCAAAGACTTGCTCGGGTGTCATGCGGAGTTTCTTCTCCATGTGCAAAGCGCTCGTTGCAAGAAACAAATGCAAGCGTCCACGATTGGCGGGTTTCAAGGCTTCAGCCGCGCGTGAAATATCACGGTCATTCGCTCTGGCTAAGGAGCAAATCGTCGAGTCGCGTACCGTCTCGGCAATCGCTTTAACGCATTCAAAGTCCCCATTGCTAGAAGCAGCAAAGCCAGCTTCAATCACATCTACTTTGAGCCGCTCTAACTGACGCGCAATGCGCAACTTCTCATCTCGCGTCATCGAGGCTCCGGGGCTTTGCTCGCCATCGCGCAGCGTGGTATCAAAAATAATGAGTTGGTCGCTAGAGTTGGCAGTGGACATGGTGAAGCTCCTTAAAAGATGAACAAAAAATTTTGGACATAAAAAAACCCGTTGTGGTGAGCAACGGGCTGGTGGGTTCTTTTGCTTGAACTTTTATTGCGTGCAAAAAAACTGCTGCCCGTCAGGGGGTAGCAGTAGTAGCAGCGAAGAAATCAAAGTTGAATGCATGCGGCCGAATATAGCACGAAAACTTTGGGCAAGCACAAAAATTCGATTCGTCTATAGGAATGTGCATAAAACCGCGCAGCGCCATGGACGTTGAACTTCCGCCTAGCGAGGGGTTGGTTGGCAGAGTCTTAAGCCAACAGTGCTCCCATTGTGGCTCCTATTGCGAGCAGCCACAGCAAGTGAAGGGTGGTTCGCCAAACGATCAGTGCGGCTGCGGTAGAGATTAGCCAAAACGGCCAATCGGCGTGCGAGGCGTGGGCGCTGCCCAAAATCCATGCGGTCGCCACCAAGAGAGCGAGTGTGACGGGCACCAGTCCGGCTTTGAAAGCTTGTACGCCCAGTCGATTTTTGTTGTGATGCATCCACCGCGTGATGCCTAGTGTGAGGATGCTGCTAGGGGTGATGACACCCAAGAACGAACCCGCCATGGCCGCTACGGCACCCATCCATCCATTGGCAACGTAGCCGACGTTCCAACCCATGAGCGCGATAAACAAAACGTTCGGGCCGGGGGCAGCTTGTGCAATGGCAATGGCGCTGTTGAACTGGGCATCGTTTAACCAGCCATGCTCGTCCACCAAATAGCGGTGGATGTCAGGCGTTGTGGTGATGGCACCGCCAATTGCCATCAGCGAGAGAGTCATGAAGTGGCTACAAAGGCTCCACCAGTCGCTCCAGTTGAGTTGCCAAGCAGTCATGGTTGCGCGTCTTTGTTTAAATGTTTTAAGCGGAAATATGTCCACACCATGGAGGGCAGACCGACGCAGGTGATGGCTACGATCAAGGGTTGACGGAGTAATGCCACAACGATAAAGGATGCCGCTGCCACGAGCAAGAAAACGGGTTTTCCGACTGGGCTGGTTTTAAGCGTAGCCAGCAGTTTGAGTCCGACTGCGCCAATCATGCCAGCAGCCACAGCGCCCATGCCTTTGACGGCACCAGCAATAGCCGCGATGCCAGAGAACCGACTGTAGAGCAGCGCCAGCATTGAGACAATGAACAAGGGCGCGGCAAACAAGCCCGCCAGCGCAACCAATGAGCCGCGTATGCCGAAGTAGCGATCCCCCAGCATCACCCCTAAATTGACCACGTTGGGACCGGGCAAGACTTGTGCAACAGCCCAGTCCTCAGCGAACTGTTCTGGAGTTAACCAATGCTTTTGCTCACACAGCACGCGCTGCACCACGGTTAGTACGCCGCCAAAGCCTTGTAGCGACATGGATTGGAAAGAGAGAAATAAATCGAGGAGGGAAGCAGGGCCAGCTTGCGATGAGGGGAGGGACGTTGAATGCATGCCCAGAATGGTACGCGATGACCCCGCCTTACAATCGAGCCCATGTCCGCCCCAGCCTCTGTCTATCAAGACGTTTCACTTTTCCCACGCGCGGCCAAACCCCTGACCAGCTATCGCCCTTTTTGGGCTAAGCGCTTTGGCGTAGCGAAATTTTTGCCTATGTCGCGTGCCGAGATGGAGGTGCTGGGCTGGGACAGCTGCGACATCATCATCGTCACGGGCGACGCGTATG
>CAZAIW010000227.1:0-3342 GCA_964485285.1 uncultured Burkholderiaceae bacterium
CCTCAAAGACATGTTTCTTGGCATCGAAGCCGTGGGCGCGGACACCTACAACTATGGTGCCAAAACCATTGGCTCGGTGCTGGTAAACCGCATGAAAGTGGCGGGAAGTTGAAATTAAGGGCGTAAAAAAACCGCTGGTTTGACGCAGCGGGTTTTTTAAAGAAGGGTTGTATTTTTAACCTGGCGTAAAAAAGTCCGCATATGAGCCAGAGGTAAAGGTAATGGTCATGTCAGTCACTCCATCCCCGCTGGTGTCAATCCCATAGCTTGTAAAAGGGGCAGACATCGTGGCGGAGGTTGCTGATGCGCCCGTAATCATAAAAGTACCAGAGGTAGGCGCTTGGTGCGTACCCGTACTGTCATACAAGCCTGAGAGTGGTGTTGAGTAATTGGCTGCAATCGTATAGCTTGCGCCAGAATTGATCAGACTCTCAGTACCACTGACGTTAAAACTGCCGGAAACTGTGTATATGGTGTTTAAAAAAATGCTTCCAGCGTAAGTCACTGTCCCCGTAGCATTGGTGATGGTATACGCTGTGCTGGCAGTTGAACCGGATTTAGGGACATAGTTGACTGCGTAACTAGTCGGAGTAATTGCAATAGACATGGAGTCGTCAGCGGCAACTGTTAGGGCATGGGGAACCACTCGGTTAATCGTCGTGGTTCCATTAGCGGAGGTTATGGTTGTGTTTTCTGTCACTGTGACCGTGGCCGTCCAAGCAGTTCCACCCACCGTCGAAAGCACAGCCCCAGCTTTAGCATTGACCAAGTATGTGACTGTGCCATTGACACTTGTCGTTGTCGTCGAACCTACACAAGCCGCATAGGTACTAACCCAAGAGTCGCCAGCAGTGACTGTTCCAGAAGAGTCGGCATCGTTATATTTCGTATTGATTGTTCCACTGGTTGTGCAGTTACTGGAAATGCCGCCCACAACACTCGACAATGCAATTCGGTACGCATTCGTTGAGCTTGAAAAGGCATACAGAAAATTCTCTATGAGTCGCCCATAATTCATACCTGAGCCAGTCCCAGCGGTATCTTGCAAAAATAATGAAGTATCCCTAATTGAACCACCTGATGGAGTTATTACGCTTGTACCCGTAAAAGTTGGGGTTAATGTAGTTGTGGGAGCTGCCACCACGGTAAATGTTGGTGATAGCCCTGCAATGGTCGAAACAACAGCTCCGGCATTGTCGGTAACTACGTACGTTATTTTGGGAGCCGCTGTGCCAATGGCGCTGGGCGTACCCGTAATGTCACCTGTTGCGGCGTTTAAACTCATCCCCGCTGGTAGGGAGCCGCTGGTTAGCGCGACAGTTGCGCTACAACCTGAAGGCATGGCGCTTAATGAAGTGTGAGCGATTGCTGTACCAACATAGGCTTTACCTACTGTCAGTCGATACGGGCCAGCATAAGACAAGATAGGCGTTGCCACTGTACAACTGGATGACGTGGTGGTTGTCGTCGTTGTAGTAGTTGTGTCGCCACCCCCACCCCCACCCCCACCCCCGCAGGCGACCAAGAGAGCGCTGGCAGCAAGGGCTGCAATGGATAAAAACTTGTTGAAGATCATGAGCCTGTCCTTTTTGAGGGAGTGATGAGGTCGTTAAATGGAGGTGGCATGCAGCATCATGAAAGGAGCCGCATGTGGTTTCCATTCTATACCTGTCCGTCGCAAGGAGGTATACGAAAAGTAGCTATTCAGCCCATTAGTTTTAATAGGTTTCTACATGCAGCCGCCCCTGCACTCGAAGCTCTAGGCTCAATTGCGTCCACTCCAAACCCGCTGCCGTGGCGATGTCTTGCAAGGCGGCGAGTACCCCGGCCTCCATGCTTTTGAGTCCACAGACATAGAAGTAGGTGTTGGGGTCTTTCAGCAGCGCGGCAACGGCGGCGCTTTGTTCGCGCATCACGTCTTGCACATAGCGTTTTTGATGGCGATGCGCTGGGTCGCGCGAGAACGCAAAGTGGATGTCGATGAAGTCTTTGGGCAGGTTTTGCAGCGGGCCAAAGTAGGGGAGCTCTTCTTTGGTACGAGCACCAAAAAACAGCATGAGTTTGCCGCTACCGGGTTTGCCCGCTTTGGCTTCGCGCCTGCGCCACTCGGTCATGGCACGCATGGGGGCGCTGCCCGTGCCGGTGCAGATCATCACGATGTTGGAGCCGGGATGGTTGGGCATGAGAAAGCTGCTACCAAAGGGGCCCGTCACGCGAACGGTATCGCCCACTTTGAGGTCACACATGTAGTTGGATGCCACGCCCACCGTGGGCTTGCCGCTGTGGTCTTCCAGCACACGTTTGACGGTGAGGGCTAGGTTGTTGTAGCCGCGCCGCTCGCCATCGCGTGCGCTGGCAATCGAGTACTGGCGCGGATGGTGCGCTTTGCCGCTGGCATCCACGCCCGGTGGAATGATGCCCAGCGACTGCCCTTCTAGCACGGGGAAGAAGTCGGATCCAAAATCGAGCACGATGTGGTGTGTGTCGCTGGAGGTGCCCAGTGCCGTGACGCGGTAGTTGCCCATCACTTGGGCGGTCACGGGTTTTTTAGCGGCGTACAAATTGGTGTAGGGATGCGCCGCCGACCAAGGCGGCGTCGTGCTGCTACTTGGCAATAGGGGCAGGGTGTTAACAGCATTTTCTGATGAGGCGCTGTCCGCTAGGCCTTGTGCACCTTGGCCTGTGGCCGCATTGCTCTTGGAAGCCTCTTGGGGTAAGGCCTCTAGGGCAGCAGGCAGTTCATCCCAGAGCAATTGTTCGTCCACCGTGTACGGATGATCGCTGGGTACGTCGCGCCAATTGTCGATAGAGCCCGTGGGGCAAGGCGGGATGCAGGCCATGCAGTGGTTGCACTTGTCGGCCTGCACGACGTAGTTGCGCGAGTCATGCGTGATGGCACCCACGGGGCAGGTGGCCTCGCAGGTGTTGCAGCGGATGCAGATTTCTGGATCAATCAGGTGCTGACGCATAGCGGTGAGTTGGTTTTAGTGGAAGCGCACGTATTCAAAGTCGATGGGCTGGCGGTTGATGCCCATCATGGGCGGCGCGATCCAGTTGGCAAACTTGCCCGGTTCGGTCACGCGCCCCATCAGGCTGGCCACGTAGGCGCGGTCGCTATGAGAAGGCAGCCACTCGGCCTCGTGGGCGGCCCATTCAACATCGCTCACGATGTGTCCATTTGGGGCTATTTTTAAGCCCGCCAGTGAGCCAATTTTTCGGTTAAAGGCTTTGTGCGGAACAGTCAGCCGAGTGGCGAAGCCAGCTTTTTCGATGACCTTGTTCCAGCGCTCTACGCCCGCGATGGAGTCTTTGATGTAGTCGTCGCGCAGCACTTCGTTCAGC
>CAZAIW010000228.1:0-3324 GCA_964485285.1 uncultured Burkholderiaceae bacterium
GGGTACAGGAAGTGGTGTCGCAGCCACTTTGGGGGTAGGCTCGGTTGGTTGACTATCGAATGTAATAATCGGAGTCAGCTGGTTATTGATGTTGGAGGTTGGTTGCGTTGGAGGTTGAGTGAGCGGTAATGGGTCGCCGTCGTAGCTGCTGATCGTGTCGAAGATGAGGTGTAGCGGATGCTGGCTTCTTTGCCCGGCATTACTGATGACGAGGAGCAGTTCGGTTGAAAGCTCGGGATTACCACGTGCTGCGGTAACGACAATGCTCAGGCGCTGTGAGGGGCGGTTGCGCATTGCAATTGAAGAGTCGGCCAACCATATTGGATAAGTGATCCCTTGTGCCTCATGCTCGGTACGTGTTGCTAATCGCACTGTTGCTGTTGGGTTGAGGCGTTGGACGATAGAGTCGGTGAGCGGTAATTCAAAAATAGGCGCTGTGCCGGACTTAGAGAGCATGACTGGCGACTGCGCAAAACTAATGGCTGCAGAGCTGACGGCGATTAGCCAACTCACAAGGCGAAACAACGATCTGACGCTTGAGCCTTGGTTCTCTTTTATAGAATACAAATCTTTTTGCATATACAAGTAGGTTACACGATGAATGATGGGCTTGGAAAAAATCGGATTGCTATTGCTGCTTTGACACGCCTGACTTTACTCGAGTCATGGCGTGGTCGTAGCGGTCGTTTTTTATTGATTGCTTTGATCGCTGTGCAGATGATTGCTGCGATCGTGACAGAGATGGCGGTGACGGAATCATTGGAATTACGCTTGACGACGATGGCATTTTTATATCGCGTCGCTTTGGTGTTTGCACTGGGCGTGTCGATGATTTCTAGTGTTGTACGTGAGCACGAAAGTGGCTTTGTGTATGTGCTACTTGCGCATCCCATTTCGCGTATGCACTATGTGCTGGGACGCATGCTCGGTTACAGCATGACAGCCTTGATTGCTGCCGTATCGGTCATGCTGGCTTTGGCAATTTGGGTGCCTACCGAGCAGTGGTTAGCACTGCTGCTGTGGTCAATCTCTCTATGGCTGGAGTTGATCGTGACGGGAGCTGTTGCATTGTTTTTTGCTCTAGGCTTGCGTAGCATGGTTGGCTCTATGGTGATGTGGTTGGCGTTTTATATTTTGGCGCGTGTGCTGGATGTGGCACGTGCCATGTCAGCAACACCGATCGGGCAAGACCCATCGAGTTTTCAGGCGGTCGCAGGGCAGTGGGTATTTCAGCTCATGGGGTGGGTAGTCCCTCCTCTGGGCACTTTTACTCGTGCTGAGTGGTTGCTGGGGAACGTGGTTCCAACTGCGCAGACATGTGCTATTTTGGGTATTTGGGCTCTGGTGTATGCCTCGATTTGTGTCATCGCAGCTGCCGTTGATTTTTATCGCCATGAGATTTAAACAAGCATTTAAAGCTGCCCCTCGTCGTTTTTGGGCATGGTTGCGGGAATACGTGCGCTTCTTTTTTGCCAAGCGTAAGGCTCAGGCTCCTGCGCCCCGAGTTCTGTGGATTTTGCTTGGCTTGGGTTTGCTCGTTAGCACGGGACTTTCAACTATCCGTGGAAAACCTGTGGCCAGTGCACAAGCACTAGGTTTACCGCCAGCAACACTAGCTGCCCGCTTGTTGTCTTTGGATGAGCCGATTGCTTTTGCCAAAGTGCTCAACTTGGTCACCCAAGCGCATGATGTACAGCCGGGCTTGTCGTTGACTTATGGGCAACTCAATTACGACCAATTGACCGCATGGCTGGATTTGTCGCTGGCACTTGACCCGAACGGACAATATCCTTTGATGGCAGGGGCAAGGCTTTACACGCAAAATTCTGCAGACCGGGTGCGTCAGCGCAAGATGACGGATTGGGTGGCGGCTCGATTTTTGGATGATCCAGTACGTCGGTGGCAGTGGATGGCACACGTAGCGTATGTGGCAAAGATACAGCTTAAAGATCAAGCTCTCGCAATGAAATATGCAGAAACACTACGCTACAAAACTGAACATATTCCTTCGGTTCCTGCGTGGGCTCGGCAGCTTGATATTTTTTTAAAAATTGAGATGAAAGACTCGGACACGGCCAAGTTTTTAATTGGTGGTTTGTTAGACAGTGGTCAGATCAAAGACCCGAACGAGTTGCGGTTTTTGGCTCATACCCTCAAAGAATTGGAAGAAGGCAAAAGATGACGATGAATATAGACAAATCAATTGACTCGGCTTTACAAGCGGAGCATGTCGAAAAAATTTATCCTACACGCCCTGATGTCAAGGCGCTCAGCGATGTGAGCTTATCCGTGCAAGCGGGTGAATGTTTTGCCTTGGTGGGCGTTAATGGGGCAGGAAAAACCACGCTCATTAAGAGCTGGTTAAATCTGACCCAAGCCAATCGTGGGGCTCTGTCAATTTTTGGTGTCGATGCCAAAACCCTGAAAGCACGTCAGCGCATGGCTTATATGCCCGAGCGTTTTGCGCCACATGGCTGGCTTAAAACACGTGACTACATCAACTTGGTGTTGTCGCTGCATGGGGTGAAGTGGGATGAGGTTGCTGCCGTGCAGACCTTGCGAGATATGGGCTTGCAGGAAAATGTTCTTAAATTAGCCATGCGTGAATGCTCTAAGGGGATGAGTCAAAAAATAGGGCTTGCCGCTGCATTTTTATCAAACCGGGAGCTGTTAATTTTGGACGAACCGATGAGTGGTCTTGATCCCATTTCACGGGTTCAAGTGAAGGGTTTGATTCGACGCATGAAAGAACAGGGGCGTACCGTTTTCATGTGCACACATGCACTTGGCGACGTGGGCGAGTTGGCAGATAGATTGGCTGTTATGCATGGTGGAGGGATTCGCTTTATCGGCACAGTACAAGAGTGGTTGAGCACATACAACACAGATGACTTAGAACAAGCGTATTTGGCAACTGTGCAGGCTAGTTAATTGGGGACAGACCCTAATTGTTCTAAAAAAGTTGAGGACATTAAAAAATGAAAATTGCAGTTTTGGCGGGTGATGGTATTGGTACAGAAATTGTGGCGGAGGCCGTCAAGGTGTTAAACGCACTTCAGTTGCCGCTTGAGATGAAGTTTGCTTTAGTAGGCGGTGTGGCCTACGACGCATTTGGATATCCACTTCCTCCTGCCACTTTGGCTTTGGCGAAAGCATCAGACGCGATTTTGTTTGGTGCGGTGGGTGATTGGAAGTATGACAAACTTGAGCGCCAACTCCGGCCAGAGCAAGCAATTTTGGGTTTGCGCAAGGAGCTGGGCCTGTTTGCTAATTTTCGCCCAGCGATTTGCTATGAGCAGCTTGTCGATGCATCAAGCCTCAAAC
>CAZAIW010000229.1:0-3322 GCA_964485285.1 uncultured Burkholderiaceae bacterium
GCGCACCTGGTTTGGGACCAGGGGGTCCAAGGTTCGAATCCTTGTACTCCGACCACCAATCCCCTAAAAACGGCTTCTCATCTTTTTGATCAGAAGCCGTTTTTTTATGTGCATTTTTGGGGCAGCTGCTAAAGGTGCACCCTACCCACACCGCATCATGGTCGCTTCATCCACCCAATCTCTGGTGCATGAAGGCTTTGGATGTATAGCCGATCTGCCGTTTCCAGCACGCTGGTTGTCTCGGGATAAGCGCCCGTTGGGTCTTGCAGGTCTTGCACCACGGTGCCGTCTTCGGTAAACGCCAGCACGTGACCGTAGCGCGGCGGAATTGGCCATAGCGCCCGGGGCAGGCGTAGCGTCATGCTGCGCAGCCAAGGCTTGCCAGCCATATCGTCTATAACTTTGCTGCGCGGTTTAGTCAGACCCACCCACAGCTTGGGTTTGCCGTCAAGCGTGGGCAAGCCCCGCATCAGGTTGTCGGGGTAGCCGGGTAGGTTTTCTAGGACGATTTGCGCGGTGCTGTTGGTGTTGTTGGCTCTGTTGGCGCTATCGATGGTACGCAGATCGAGATCGCTAGCCGTAACGTTGATGCGCCAAACGCGGTATTGACCGGTCTCCACCACAAAGAGCTGCTGCTCGTTGGCGGACAGCGCCACGCCATTGGCAAAACTCAAACCTTTAGCCAGCACGCGCGTGGCGCGAGTCGCTGGGTCGTACTCCACAATGCGCCCGGTGCGCGACTGCTCGAGGATGTCGAGCACGCTGGCCTCAAATGTGCCGCCCCAGTCTTTGGCCGCAAAGCGTGTCGATGCATCGCTGAGGTAGATTTTTCCGCTCTTGGCCACAACCACCGCGTCGGCATAGCGAATGGGCGTGCCGCCCACGCTATCGGCCAGCAGCGTGATGGTTTTGTCGGGCGCAATTGACAGCAGTCCGCGCATGGCATCGGCGGCGATGAGGTTGCCCGCTGCATCAAAGTCAAAACCGAGCACGCGGCCTTGCGTGTTGACGAACACCTCTTGCGCGCTGCCGTCGGGCTGCATGCGCAGCACATTGCCGCTGGCCATGGCGGCGTATAGCTTGCCGTCCCGTCCCATGGTGAGGTGTTCAGGCCCCAGCTCGCGGCCGATGTGGATGGTGTGCAAGTTCGCAAGGCGCGTGTTAACGGCGTGCGCACCTGTGTAGCCGGGCGCGGGCATGGGTGTCCACGCAAGGGGCTGTACCGCAATCGGCCAAAAGAGGAGGTAAGCGACCAGAGCCAGTAGGGCAGCGACCATGGCGAACCAGATTTTGCGCATCATCAAATGTCTCCTTGAGTGAGTGGGATAGCTCCATCATCACACATCTTGGCGCGTGTGTTGGCCGCTCAAAAAAGCCTCCAAAATGCCCTCCAAAAGGCCTCTAAAAAGCCAAATTTCAACCGGCAGGTATCCTGTAGGCCTTGTCCTATAAGGCTTGCAGGCCAGATGCTTCCACAAAGTCCAGTGTGCAGGGCTTGCGGGCAAGTGCCTGTGTGAAAAATGATGAAATTGATCGGTTCGTGGTGTCAGGACTCTTTGCATAAGCCCATTCCGTTGGGACTGCGCAAGCGGGATGTGGCGGGATGCAGGCAGGTTCGCCTTCGCTTGCAACCAAGGCACAATCCACGGTTATGACAAATCAAAAACGCCTGATCTTGGTGGATGGCTCTAGCTACATTTACCGCGCCTTTCACGCTATGCCTGACCTTCGCGCCGTGGCGGGCGATCCTGCCAGCGCACCGACGGGCGCGATACGCGGCATGATGAACATGATGAATGCGCTGCGCAAGGAGCTGATTCTGAAGGCCAAAGAGCCTGACGATTTGATCTCGGGCACATCCGCACCCATGACCTATGGCGTGTGCGTGTTTGATGCGCCGGGCGCTACGTTTCGCGATGCGCTGTATCCACAGTACAAAGCCACGCGCTCGGCGATGCCGGATGATCTGCGCAGTCAGATTGCGCCGATTCATGAGTTGGTGGCGCTGATGGGCTGGAAGGTGCTGAGCGTGCCGGGTGTCGAGGCTGATGACGTGATTGCTACGCTCGCCGATAACGCGGCAAGGCGCGGTATCGAGGTGGTGGTCTCCAGCGGCGATAAGGATTTGAGCCAGCTGGTTAATGAGCACATCACCATCATCGACACCATGAACGGCAAGCGCCGCGATGTGGCGGGCGTGACAGCCGAGTTTGGGGTGCCGCCTCATCTGATGGTGGACTTGCAAACCCTGATTGGCGACCCCGTGGATAACGTGCCGGGCGTTCAAAAAGTGGGGCCCAAGACGGCAGCGAAGTGGCTGCTGGAGTACGGCTCGCTGGATCAATTGGTTGCGCGGGCGCACGAGATCAAGGGCGTGGCGGGCGAGAACCTGCGATTGGCGATGGATTGGCTACCCAAGGGGCGGGCGCTGGTGACCATGAAGCGCGACTGCGACTTAAACGGCTACGCGGCTTATGCCGATGGGCACCTCGACTTTGATGACTTAACACTACGCCCGCAAAGTACCGAGCAATTGCTGGCGTTTTACGAGCGCTATGGCTTTAAGTCCTTGCTGGCGGCGACGAAGCATCCAGCAGGTGCGGACAAAAAGACGGCGTTTGTGCCCAACCCGAAATTGGATGATCTGTTTGCCGATCATGCGTCAGTCGCTGTGCCCGTGGCTGCGCCAGGTGGGCAGCCCCAAGCGACCCAGCATTACGAAACTATTTGGACGATGGCGCAGTTGGATGAATGGCTCGTCCGCTTGCAAGCCTCACCCCTCGTGGCTTTAGACACCGAGACCGATTCCGTTCACGACATGCTGGCGCGTTTGGTGGGCATCAGTTTCGCGGTGCAAGAGGGTGCATGGATACGCGCGGCGTATATCCCGCTGGCGCATGTTCACCCCGATACGCCCGTACAGCTGCCGATGGATGCGGTGCTGGCAAAACTGCGGCCTTGGCTAGAGGATGCATCAAAGGCTAAGCTGGGTCAGCACATCAAGTACGACCGCCATGTGCTGGCGACGGCGGGCGTTGAGGTGCGGGGTTATGCGCACGACACCATGCTGCAAAGTTATGTGCTTGAAGTCCATAAAAGTCACGGCCTTGAAAGTCTGGCGCTGCGTCATTTGGGTCGTCAAGGCGTGAGCTTTGAGGACTTGTGCGGCAAGGGTGCCAAGCAAATCACCATCGATCAAGTGGATGTGGCGCGTGTGGCCGATTACGCCTGCGAGGACGCGGAGCTAACGCTGGCCGTGCATCAGCTGCTGTGGCCAAGGCTGGAGGCGCTGCCCAAGCTGCGTGCGGTCTACGAGCTAGAG
>CAZAIW010000230.1:0-3310 GCA_964485285.1 uncultured Burkholderiaceae bacterium
GATGTTTGATACTCGTTCATGGGCTGCTGGGCTTCTCCTGCATTGGCTTTGCCACCACGCCCTTCCACTCTCCGCCAATACCTTTAAATGGTTCAGTCCATGCATTTGGCCAAGCCCATTCGGCAGGTGGATATTTGCCACCAGCAGGCGGCGGTGGTAACGGTATTTCATCGTCTAACTGTGGGAATGGGCCGTCTTGACCGATGATTCTGGTTTGGTTCCGATAGTATTCATAGCGCCCTTCGCGCCTTGCGTCTTTGGCATAACCGTATTGACCATCACGAAACCACTCTTGACAAATCATTAAACACGTTCCATCCCCCATCTTGCCCGCTTGATGGTAGTAAAAAAGCGCATAGGGGTAGTTTTTTAAATAGACTTCCAAGCCCGTAGCGAGGTTAAAGGCAGACTCTCTATCACCTTGCCGAACGGCACAAGCCAGCATACTGAAACCGACTCTTTCTATAGGTATGCGCTGACTGTCATCCGGCACACTGTCTTTCGGTATGTTGAACAGGCGCTTGCCCAATTGCCGCTGTGCGTCCACATTGCCAAGGTCGGCTGCTTTACGCATGTATTTCAGTGCCGCCTCTTCGTCTTGTTTGACACCCCAGCCGCTATAAGCAAAGGATGCCATCAAGTTGTAACCTGTACCCACATTCATTTGGATGAGCTTTTGCGCCCAATCAAAAGCATGGTTTTTATTGGGTGCAACCATCACCGTTTGTCCGTGCTTAACGCCTGCTGAGTTCATGATGGCTAAATTGCGTACAGCCTTCCAGTGCCCCGCTTTGGCTGCGGCTTGGTAGCCTTTGACCGCCTCCATTAAAAGCGCTTGATTCGGCTCGCTACCGTGCGTAGCCTGCATGTGCTTGGCGTATGCTGCACTGAATAAGGCATCCGCCTCGGGAGTGGGTGCTTGGATATGGTCAATCTCGCGGCTATGGGTGAACTCTAAAGTCTTGTAGTCGATATTGGGCGCGGTCATGGTGTATCTCTTTAAAAAGGTTTGGGCTTGTGCCATAGGTTGCCACAGTGCGGCTAGGGATAGAGCAAAAGTGCGGCGTGTCAGGTGGCGGTGGGTCTGCTGTTGCATAGGGTCTAGTCGTAAGCAGTTGTAGCTACTGGGCCGTTATCTTCAAAGCGCGTAAGATGGCCTATTAGCAAACCCGTCGCTTTTGCATAGGCAGATAAATTTTTCTGTGCAATTTGTTTCCACTTTTCAAATTCTTTCGCCATTGTTTTTTCAAGTGCCACACGCCGATGCCGCCACCACAGCCGTGTGCGCAAACGTTGCGCCCCAGCGGGATCGGCCACACCAATATTTAATTCAGTGTCTGTAGAAAAACTGCGGGCATTCAAGTTGGCGCTGCCAATGGTGAAATAGTTATCGTCAATCACCATCACCTTGCTATGCGTGTAGATGGGGCTATAAGCAAATTTACCGGGACTGACTTCGCCGCTAGTAGTCAGAGTGCAGACAACGGTTTGCAGTCCTGCTTGGTCGCCGCCTTGCGTAGCGGGTAGCGGCTCGGGTGCTTTGTTTTGAACGGCGGTGTCTTTAGTCATTGAAGGCATTTGCTCGTCTCTACCGAGCGCCCTGAGCATTCGGTATGTGTTGAGCCGCGCACGATCATCGGGTATGTTGGTCACCGCGAACAAATAAAGTCGCTGCGTCCGATCAGCTTTTGTCAGTGCATCACAAGCGGCACTGATCTGAGAGGTTAATTGCGGCAGTCGGAAATATTGATTTTCAAAATAAATGAAATTACGAGCATTGAGTACATTTTGAAAGTACGCATCCGAGATGCTGTGTACGCCTTCTTGCGGCTGTGTGCGCAGAACCTGAACAGGTACGCCTTCGGCCTGCTCAAAATCTTTAGGCTTTAGTTGTGTGCGCTCCGCCTCCAATGCACCGCCGCCGTTGTGCGCCCATGCACGCGCAAAGTTAACATTCATATCGAACAGCGCATCACCTTGGACAAAAGCGCTCACATCTTGCCAGGGAGCAAAGTAAACAGATTTTTTAACGGTTTCAAAGTTAGTCGCGGTACTGCCAGATGTCTTGCCTTTGACGGCAACCTTCTCCACGTAATCCATACGCCGGTTCTCATGATGCAGTAGGTGGTCATCCGTATCCCAGTAACGCGGCAAAGTGTTTGAACCCAGCACAAAACCCTTGGCCAAGGCGGGTACGGCGTAATCTATCAAAACCATTTTTTGATGGTGCGTTGCCGCCTTCAACATGGCTTGCTTTTGCACTGTCCAATCCAAGCTGCCTATGCCTGCTTGCTGAGGTGCATCGTTAGGAATATCACCGTTATCGAGAGCGCGTGTCACAAACTCTATAGTGGCTTCCTTCTTGATGTCTTTGTACCACTGCGCAGACGTGGTGTACTTAGATGCCTCACCTGGGTTCTCGTCATAGCCCGGTAAATTGGCTGTATCGTATGTTTGCCCGCTCTCGGTCATGCCTCCATCGGTTTTGCCATAGGCAATACTAGAGGCGTAACCTGCGTACCAAACCAATACCCGAATGCGTACACCTCCCGCTTTTGCTTTCTTTAAAAGCAATGCCCCTATCGTTTGACCGCCATCTTTAAAACGCATACTCGGATCAAATCCCCACGTCACGTAATCAATGGATTGAGTTGCTGCTTCTATCGCATCTTCAAGCTTGCCAAATGTTGCAGCGCCGTTAATCAATGGCTCAACCGTGGTCTTGCCGCGTGCCACAAAAGCTGGCTCAACGCCTTCCACCTCGTCGCTTTTCACAAACCAAGGCATGGACAGTTTGGTCTCACCGGCACCTGTGACGTAAAGCATTTTTTCTGGTGGATTTTTGGGAGTGGTTAAAGGTTCGCTCATTCTTGTTTTACTCATCGTTCATGATTTTTTAGCCGCGACCAAACAATCCTCGACCTTCATTTGCCTTAGCACTCAAACTAGGAATGATGCGATGACCAGCTAGCTTGAGTTTTTCTTGCTTCTGCTTTTTCTTGTCTTTCGATAATTCAGCCTGAACAGGCACATCAAATATCTGACCAGTTGCTAATTCAATTTTGTAATGGGTCGTGTCGTCAGAATGTGGGACGTTTAAAACGCCATGTCTATCCGTCACGCCTTTGGCATGTAATGCACCGTTCTTGTATACCTTGTAGGGCTCGTTCGCATAAACACTACCAAGCTGATTCGGCATTGCACCAATTTGAAACTGCGCAAATCCGTTTGAAGCCTTAGGAAACTTCGGCACTTTCACCGCCATCGACTTCGGCCCCTCCATCGCAGCGGTGGGCACGTGCTCGGTATA
>CAZAIW010000231.1:0-3284 GCA_964485285.1 uncultured Burkholderiaceae bacterium
AGTGAGCGTGCATCGCAAGGAAGTGGATCTCGCAATACGGGCCGCGGAAATGGCGGCCCTCAACAAAGTTGCCGCGCCAGCCGCGGTGTGAAGGAGCGAGCGATGGGAAGTTTTCTGAATGAACTGAAGAAGAAGCCCGACCAGCCGTACCCGTCCATCTTCGCGATGCACGGTACTCCCGGCTGGGGCAAGACCAGCTTCGGCGCGATGCTGCCAAGCCCGGTGTTCATCATGTCCCGCAACGAGACGGGCCTCATCAAGCTCATCACCGAAGGCCAGGTTCCGGAGACGGCCTACGGCCCGCCGGCGGAACGGTTCGGCGAAGTGGTCGATGCCGTCAAGGACCTGACAACCCAAGCCCACGATTTCAAGACGCTCGTGATCGACACCATGTCGGGCGTCGAGGAAATGCACACGCAGCACCTAATCGACACCTGCTTCGGCGGGGACGCCGGCCGCGAGGGCTTCGGCAGCTTCGGCCAGGGCAAGAAGATCGTGGAGCGCGACTGGCCGAACTTCCTCTCCGCCATCGAACGCCTCCGCACCCAGCGGAACATGACGGTGCTCATGCTCTATCACTCGGCCATCAAGACCGTGAACAACCCCATGGGGCCGGACTACGACCGTTTCGAGCCGAAGCCGACGCCGGGGGCCACGGAGGCCACGATCAAGTATGCCGACGCCGTCCTCTTCGCGACCTACGACATCAACATCACCGGCGCGAAGGGCCAGGAGATCGCCAAGGACGGGCGAAGGGTGATACGCACGGTGGACCATCCGGCCTACGTCGCGAAGAACCGCTTCGGCTTCCCTGCCCTGATCCCCTGCGATGCGCCGCCCCGCAAGATCTGGGAGACGATTTCCGGGCACATTCGCAACGCCCGCGCGAACGCGGCCGCGATGAACGGTACGCCGCCCGCGCCGCCGGCCAATCCCCCCGCCCCCGTGGCGCCGAAGACCATGGAACACGCCAACGCTCCTGCGGCCGCTCCCACAACCACGCCACCCGCCCCACCCGCACCGCCTGCCGAGCAACCGAAGCCCGCCGGCCCTTGGGTGCCGAAGGTCTCCGACGCCGAAGTCATGCACGCCCTGAACCAGTGCGGATGGAACGACGGCCAGTTGCGCACGTGCGTCGCCGACTGGTGCAGCGTGCACGACCATTGGACGATGGAAATGCTCACGGACGAGCGCCGGGCCACGATCATGGACCGCGTCCAAGCCTTCCTGCGAAACCGGAAGATCGCGTTCGTGCCGTTCCCCGGCCTCCAGCCCATCACGCCCGCCGAAGTCGCCACCGCTCCCGAAGGCCCTCCCGCGCCGGAGACGATCCCCTTCCCGACGCAGGCTTCCGACCGGCCGCTGGTGAACGTGGTGGTCGCCATGTTCGACGACAAGAAGCCGTGGGCTTCGGAGCCGGTGCGCAAGCGGGTGGCGGAGATCCTGGGCCGCGAGGTTCCCGTGGGCACGCCGGTGGACGCCTTGACCGACGCCGAGCTGCACACGCTGATCCTGAAGGCGAACGAGAAGGCCCCGAAGAAGAAGGCGGGCTGAACCGTGACGGAGGTTCCCATCGAGCAGTTCGGGCAGGACTGGCACACGTGGCGGATGGCCGGCTTGGGAGGGAGTGACATTATCTCCCTCCTCGGCAACTCGCCTTTCCCGGATGCCACGCCGGCCACCCTGTGGCGGGAGAAGACCGACCCGCGTTACGTGCGGGCCGGCAGCTATCCGATGCGGATGGGCAAGGCATGGGAGCCGATCGTGCGCAAGTGGTACGAGTCGTACACGGGGATCGAATGCCGGCCGATGTGCGTGGAGCATGACGTGGAGAGCTGGGTCCACGCCAGCCTGGACGGGTGGGACTGGCGGGAGCAACTGTTGGCGGAGATCAAGTGCCCGAACGCCAAGGTCCACAACAAGGCCTTGCGGGGCGTGGTGGTCGAGTACTACCTGGCCCAGGTCTATTGGCAATTGCTGACGACGGGCGCGAAGGAGGCCCGCTTCGTCAGCTACTACGGCTACGGCGACAAGTTCGCCGAGCCCCTGAAATTCGTGGTCGTGCCGGTGAAAGCGAACTGGCCGATCCAGAACCGGATATACCGCATCGCGCGCGAGTTCTGGCGTGCGGTCCTCGGCCACTGGGAACGGCAGCGTATGCCGCTGCGGGTGGCTTGAAACCTCAACGGGAGAATCGGATGACCTTGTTTGAAATCGGCGAGGAACTGCGGGCGCTGGACGCCCTGCTGGACGAGACGGGCGGCGAATTGACGCCGGAGACGGAATCGGTTGTCGAGGAGTTCTTCCGCGAACTCCAGTCCGACCAGGCCAACAAGCTCAATGGCTACTGCCACTACCTGCGGAAGCTGGAATCGGAGGCGGCGGTGGCGCGGGCAACGGCGGACCAGTTCAAGCAAAAGGTGGCGGTGCGGGAGAACGCGGCGGCGCGGTTAAAGGACCGGCTGAAGGAGTTCCTGATCGCCACCGGCCAGAAGAAGGCGGTCACCACGGAGGGGTGGGAAATCGCGGTCGTGAACAACGGCGGCAAGCTCCCGATGGACGTGGACGCCTCCGCCCCCATCCCGAAGGAGTTCATGGTCCAGCCGCCGCCGGTGGCGGACAAGGACCTGATCCGGGCCGCGCTCGAGGGTGGCGCCAAGCTGCCATTCGCGCGGCTGAAGGAGCGAGGGCAGCAGTTGCGGATCAAGTAGTCACAGGTTGCGGCGGCTTGCGTTGGGGCCGAGACAACCCCTCAACGCTGGCGGAGCTTCCCGGTTCGATTCCGGGCGCGACCATCCGGCCGACGCACAGTGCGAAGGCCACCCCGGACCCGTGGGTGAAGCGCATCTAATCGGAAAGGAAACTCTTCTGGGACCCCACGGGGCCGGGGATCGAACAGGAGTATCACCATGAAGCAGTTAGTGAAGGACGCCGGTTCCGTTATCGACCACCTTCGGCTTTCAGCCAAAGGTTGGCAATCGTGGTGCATCGCCGATGCGAAGGACACGCTTTACCAGCAAGGTTTCGCGGCCGGCATGCGGCAGATCCTCGGGAACTTGAAAGAGAAGCTCGACGATCTGGACGCCATTCTTCACAAGTCCTACGAGGACGCGGGCCGGGACCTGGACGCGGAACGAAAGGCGGGTGCGTGATGCAGTCCATCCGCGAACTGGCCGCCCAACTGGAATTGCTGGTGTGCGTGTCGTTCGCGGTTCTGGCCTGTTTCATCTCGCGTGACGGCGGCGACTGGATGTTCGAGGAGAAGGAGTAGCACCATGCAAGCC
>CAZAIW010000232.1:0-3266 GCA_964485285.1 uncultured Burkholderiaceae bacterium
GGCATAACCCAGCCATGGGCCTACGAGAAACAGTCCCAAGCCCCATAAGAAAAATGACACAAAGAGCAGCGATGTGATGAGCGCGCCCCACAGGATCAGTACGAAGGTGTTGGTTAAGACAACTTCGACGCTGGTAATAGCGGCGCTAATCGCGTCGGTATCACGATCAAGAATCATCGGGATCGATACCACGCAGGTGCTAAAGACAAGCGCTGCAAACACACTGCCGATGGCGAGATACACCACGATGAATTGCCAGTTATTCAAATTGAAGACTGTTTGCATGACGCTGCTGGTCGATGGCATTCCCGTGTTGAAAAAGACCGCGAATACCACAAGCGACGCGCGTCCCCACAGCAGCTCCAGCAGCATCAGAACGAGCACGAGTAGTCCCATGCTGCCCAGATGGGGACGCCAGCATAACAATGACCTTGCGAGATGGGCGGGTTCGCTCACTTCTCGGCAGCGGCTAACTTCATACAAACCCAGCGCTAAAAAGGGGCCCACCAAAACGCAGCCTGAAATAAATGACATCAGGTATTCGGGCTTGTTATGAAATACCGCCCACAGCGTGAACGCCATACCCCAAAAACACAAACCGTAAAACAAAGAGATGAACGGATGAGTAACCACATCGCGCCACCCCAGCTTGAGCCATTGCACCGGCGCAGAAGAGGTCAGAACAATCATTTCCTTAGTGGGCGCTGGTGCGGCTGAGTTCATGGCGTGTCTCGGTTGTGTGGTGGGCGCGTGGTGGGTGCGTGGTGGGTGCGGGCGAATGCCTCATCGGGTAGCGAAGTCTCCAATCGATTCTAAAATGAATGCATGACAAACAACACGACGACACATACGGCGCGTTATGTGGCCTTGATTCCTTGCGCGGGTGTGGGCATGCGTGCCGGAGGCCAAGCCCCGAAGCAATACCAAACCATCGCAGGGCGACCCATGGTGATGCATACGTTAGATGCTTTTGCGCAGGTGGATCGAATCGATCGTGTGTTCGTTGTGGTCTCCCCCGGCGATGATGTCTTTGCAACGCTCGGTAGCACAGCGCACGAGGTGCGCTGCGGAGGAGCCACACGCGCTGAGACGGTCATCAATGGGCTACAGACTTTGCTAGATAGCGGCTACAGGCCTGACGATTGGGTGTTGGTACACGATGCTGCGCGGTGTTTGATCACCCCCCATCAAATCAATCTGTTGCTGGATGAGTGTCAGCACGATGCGGTGGGTGGACTGCTGGCGTGCCCCGTAGCCGACACGCTCAAATCTTCGGGGATGGTCGGTGCCAACCGAGCGGATGCGACACTGCTTAGAGAAGGCAAATGGGCAGCTCAAACACCGCAAATGTTTCGGATAGGTATCCTGAAAGCCTCATTGGATAAGGCTTTGAAGGCAGGCATGGCTGTAACCGACGAATCGAGTGCCCTAGAGGCCATCGGCCTTTTTCCAAAGCTGGTTCAGACATCGAGTCAGAACTTCAAAATCACCTACCCAGAAGACTTTGTACTTGCTGAGGCTATTTTGCAAAGCAGGGGAAAGGTAGGGCTGCAAGTGCCGCAATTACGGGTAGGAGAGGGCTGGGATACGCATCAATTGGTGGAAGGTAGACCGCTCATTTTGGGCGGTGTCACGGTTCCATTTCATAAAGGGCTGCTGGGGCACTCTGACGCCGATGCACTGTGTCACGCCATCACCGATGCGCTGCTGGGTGCTTGCAGCTTGGGCGATATTGGCAAACACTTTCCGGATACCGATCCGCGCTACCAAGGTGCAGACTCGGTGGCGCTGCTCAAACACACCGCCGCTTTGGTGCACGCGCAAGGTTGGCAAATTGGCAATGTGGACAGCACCGTGGTGGCACAAGCGCCCAAGCTTGCTCCCTACATCGAGGTCATGCGAAAGAACATCAGCGTCGCGCTGGGCCTGGATATATCGCAGGTCAACGTCAAAGCCAAAACCGCTGAAAAACTAGGCCCTGTAGGCGAGGGGTTAGCGATGGAGGCGAGGGCGGTGGTGACGTTAACCCGTTGATGTTTAAGATTGCATCCGCTCAAAGGCGACCAAGCGTATTCCCCACTACAATATCGAACGATCGTGCTTTTTTGTCCCCGAAAGATTTGTTTTGTTTGTAACTTTGAATAAGGAACTTTTATGACTGCCGAGTATCAAGTGATCGGCGACATTGCTGTCGTCACGTTGGCCAATCCCCCTATGAACGGTCTTAGTTACGCAACGCGCGTGGGCATTGCGGATGGCGTGCATAAAGCCAATGCCGATCCAGCGGTGAAAGCTATTGTCGTAACAGGTGCTGGCAAGGCATTCTCGAGTGGCGCTGATATTACGGAGTTTGGGTCAGATAAATCGATTCAAGAGCCTAATTTGCTGTCGCTCATTGCGCTGATGGAAAACTCTGCCAAGCCGACCATTGCAGCCATTCACTCGATCTGCATGGGTGGCGGTTTGGAGTTGGCATTGGGCTGTCACTACCGTATCGCAGCGCCAGGCACGCAAGTGGCTTTGCCTGAAGTCAAGCTGGGACTGATTCCCGGCGCAGGCGGCACGCAGCGCCTTCCGCGTGTCTTGGGTGTGGAGACAGCGCTCAACATCATTGTTAGTGGTGAACCCGTCAAGAGCGAGGTGCTGGCCTCCATTCCCAGCCAAAAACTATTTGACAAAATGGCTGGATCGCCCGAGTCTTTGGCCGCTGAAGCGCTGGCTTTTGCCAAAGAAATGGCCGCTAAACACGCCGATGGAGTTGCACTGCCTCGTGTACGCGATTTGCCGGTTAAGCATCCGAACGCACAAGCGTATTTCCAGTTTGCACGCAACATGGTTAAAGGGATGGCGAAAAACTATCCTGCGCCGGCTAAGTGTGTCGATGCTGTTGAGAATGCAATCAAGATGAAGTTTGATGACGGCATGATGGCCGAGCGTGAAATTTTTATCAACTTGATGTGGACACCCGAGTGCCGTGCGCTGCGTCATTTGTTTGTGGCCGAACGCGCGGCCAGCAAAATCCCCGATGTACCAAGCTCGACACCGCAGCGCGACATCAAATCAGTGGCCGTGATTGGTGCAGGAACAATGGGCGGCGGCATCACCATGAACTTCTTGAACGCGGGCATTCCTGTCAAGATGCTTGAGATGAAACAAGAAGCGCTGGATAAAGGCATTGCCACGATTCGTAAAAATTACGATGCGCAAGTTGCTAAAGGCAAACTCAAACAAGATAAGCTGGATGCGCGCATGGCGCTGCTCACTAC
>CAZAIW010000233.1:0-3257 GCA_964485285.1 uncultured Burkholderiaceae bacterium
TCGCATTCCGGTGCACATGATCGAGACCATCAACAAGATGAACCGCTACTCGCGCCAACATCTGCAAGAGCATGGCTTTGAACCCAATGCGTCGATGCTGGCCGAGAAGATGGAAATTCCTGAAGACAAGATCAGGAAGATCATGAAAATTGCCAAAGAGCCTATCTCGATGGAGACACCTATTGGTGACGATGATGACTCGCACTTGGGCGACTTTATCGAAGACTCGGTCAACACCGCACCCATGGATGCGGCGGTGCAAGCGGGTCTGCGCGACATCGTCAAGGACGTGCTGGACAGCCTCACCCCGCGCGAAGCCAAGGTCATGCGCATGCGCTTTGGTATCGAGATGACCAGCGATCACACGCTAGAGGAAGTTGGCAAACAGTTTGACGTGACGCGCGAGCGTGTGCGCCAAATCGAGGCCAAGGCGCTACGCAAAATGAAGCACCCTTCGCGCTCGGACAAGCTGCGTAGCTTTATCGATACCATTTAACTT
The DNA here is from genome assembly GCA_964485285.1 of uncultured Burkholderiaceae bacterium. Classification (GTDB taxonomy): domain Bacteria; phylum Pseudomonadota; class Gammaproteobacteria; order Burkholderiales; family Burkholderiaceae_C; genus JASGCK01. The sequence goes on from CAZAIW010000233.1 coordinate 500, forward strand.
GCTAGGAGAGCCTCGTCATGCAAAGCAATCCCGTTGGTTGGTTTGAAATTTATGTCTCCGACATGGATCGGGCGAAACAGTTTTATGAATCGGTTTTATCCTGCCAACTCAGCAAACTTGACACGCCACTGCCGGGTCTCACCATGTGGGCGTTCCCCAGCAATATGGAGCGCTATGGCGTATCGGGGTCTTTGGTCAAGCATCCCATGCGAACACCCAACCAGCAAGGCACGCTGATTTACTTTAGCTGCCAAGACTGCGCGGTGGAAGCCGCACGGATTGAGGCGGCAGGCGGTGTGCTCGCCCAAGGCAAAACATCGCTGGGGCCTTACGGCTTTATGGCTTTGGGCATCGACACCGAAGGCAATGCCTTTGGTTTGCACTCGATGTAGAAACCTCATCGTTCATAAGACCCTTCGTTTGCTTAAATCCATACGCAGCTCTCGCTTCATGCGAGAGTTGTCGATTCGGTGCGACTCGCCAGCACTAAATCGTCCGCGTGGATATGCTGGTGTAGCCGTTCACGCTCGCGGTTGGACGAACTTGGCAACTTTATGGATACGATTGGACGCTACAAAAGCATCAAATGCTTCGCTTGCGCAGATGCCACGGTGGACAGCGCAATGCGGTGGTCAAAACTTGCCAAACACCCGCCATGCGAAACCGCTAACGCGAGTAAATAGACATCGGTAATTTGATTGTGTCCGAGCACACGCGACCATTCGATATTGGCTTGGCGCAACGTTACGCCATCTGGCCAAAATTCATGATCAACGCTACTGCAAACTTCCTGTAATTTTGCTGCAACGGTTTCAAAACCTATTGGGCCAAATTTTGAGTAGCTGGGTAAATTCAAAATGCGAATCACACCGTTTTCAATCATCGGACAAGTAGCAATTTTTATGCGGGATTTGCTCATTAACCGCACGGCTAAAGAATGATGACTATGCGCCTCGTCAAACAATGCAATCCACACATTCACGTCAGGCAGTAAGCGCATGGGCATACTAGATACCCTCTTGTTCCATCAAACGATGAACATGCTCACTGGTGATAACTTCATCGCGTGCAGGCAATAAACCAAATTTACTTTTAGGTTTAACGCGGGTCGCGCTAGTAGCGCTAGAAGAAATACCCAGCCGCACCAATTTAGAAATGATGTCACCAATAGAGGTCTTTTCGACGTGCGCACGCTGACGTGCAAATAAAAATACGTCATCGGCTAAAGATAAAGTTGTACGCATCACACCCTCCAATTCAATAACATCAAAGCATCATTTTAGCATCAAGGCACTTTGATTGCATCTGTAATTTTTTACCTTAGATCAAGCGCTATGAGGGGATTGTGAAGTGCTCTCGCCTTTGACTTTGATAAATCCCCAGAACGAATCCAAGTTCCTGTTGGTGCGCACAAAGGACGGAATCAAAGACGCGACTCACAATTTCAAACCCAATTCCTTTTTCATCCGTAAATTATCAACCCGCCTTGACTCGCTCAAAAAGCTAAGCCGCATGGGCGAGAGCGTTGCTAGCGCCTCTTGCCTTGTGATGCGCGGCGGCCTTGGCAGTCCTGCTGCGTCGGCCAGCGCGTCGTAGTAGTCCCCCGTCAGCACGCCCGCGTCTTCGGCAATGTTGTAGTTGCGCTGCGCTTTGCCGCGCCACAGCGTTGCGATGCACGCACGCGCCAAATCGTCCGCGTGGATGTGGTTGGTGTAGACATCGTCCTCGCGCACGAGAACGGGCGTGGCTTGGCGGACTCTGTCCAGTGGATCACCGCCCGCGCGGTCTGCGGCATAAATGCCCGGAATGCGCAGGCAGTTGACTCGCACATTAGATTGTTTGCCAAAGGTTCGCACGGCGCTTTCCGCATCGACGCGGCGTTTGGCTCGGTCGGTTTGCGGACTAACCATGCGCGTCTCGGGCACCCACTCGCCCGCGCAGTCGCCGTACACGCCGGTGGTGGACGCATAGACCACCGCACAAGGTTTGCTGCGCAAGCGCAAAGCGCGGACGAGGGCACGGGTTCGGCGATCTGTGAGGCCATTATTTTGCGGAGGGGCAAGCTGTAGCACATATCCTGCAAGGCTTGCCAGCCGATGCAGGCTGGACGGCTTATCCAGATTGGCCTGCAAAGGAGTGATGTTTTGAAAACGTAGTTGTTCGACCCGCTCAGGGCTGGATGTGGTGGCTAACACGCGGATGTGCTTGGGCAATTGCCGCGCCACACGCAAGCCCACATCTGCACAGCCCACGATGAGGAGCGTGGTCTGCCGAAACCGAGCAGGACGAGCACCGAGTAACGAGGTTTTCATGAGGGCTTCACTGGCACAATTGGGGGTTTGTCATTTACCGAATCATACGTATGTCTTTCAAAATCACCATAGAACCCTCGCATCGCCAATTTGACGCCGCCCCAGGCGAGGCCATTCTCAGTGCCGGTATTCGCCAAGGCGTGACCATGCCGTATGGCTGTAAGGACGGGGCTTGCGGCTCATGCAAATGCCTCAAGTTGTCGGGTGCTGTTAAGCACGGCTCGCACCAAAGCAAGGCGCTCACAGACCTCGAAGAGGCCAATGGCTATGTGCTCACCTGCTGCGCCGTGCCGCAAAGCGATGTGGTGCTGGAGTCCAAACAAGTCACGGCGGCAGATGCCTTCCCCATCAAGAAAATGCCCAGCCGCGTCACCACGATGGAGCGCCTCTCACCCGACGTGATGCGCGTCACGCTACAACTACCGGCCGCCGAGCCCTTCCAGTAC
>CAZAIW010000234.1:0-2102 GCA_964485285.1 uncultured Burkholderiaceae bacterium
GTCCAGCCCCATAGACAGCCGCGCTAGAAACTGCAACTATTTTTGTCGCTGTCGATGTCTGTCGTACACAATCCAACATATCAACTGTTGCCGCTACTGTGCGAAAGAAATCCTCTCGTGGCAGGTCTATCGCGGCCCCAACCGTTGAACCCCCAGCAAGATGAATCACCACATCCGGCAATCCGGCCGCATCAGCTAGGCGAGTCAAATTGCTGTTGGAAATATCACCATTGAGCCAATGCGCGATACCCCAACTCTGAGCCTCATCACTGCTCCATGCGCCATGCCCCAAACCTGCGACGTAGGCACCATTATTGGCACAATGGTGTGAAACATGACGCCCTATAAAACCACGTGCACCAGTTACCCAAATTACCGCTGGTTTCATGCGCGCTCCGCAACAAAAGAATAAAGCCGGCCTGGACGACGATCAATTAGCTGAATAAGTCGTCGCAATATCGCCCATATTGGAGGCATCGACATGAAGTTGGCAACACTGCATATTAACCATGGCGCACGTTTAAATACACGCGACGAAAGTTCACGACAAAATGTCTTGGGCGTGTACGGGGAAAGATTAATCGGACTAGCGAGCGGCGCAATAACTGACAACTTACCAAATCCTGCAAACTTTAATGCATTCGTATATTCCGATAGCAAGAACGCATTCTCGCCACCATATAAATTATGTAGTGGATGAATTGCCAAAAATTTTGGCAAGTCTTTCTTACGTGAAATCACATGTTCACGGACTGCAATTAATCGTCCACCGGGCTTTAACACGCGATAGAACTCTTGACATGCAGCTTCGAGATCGCGTGTATGGTGGAGGACAGCACGCGCAAAAACCACATCAAAACTGCCATCTGGATAGGGCAGCTTCTCAGAAAACTCTTGCGTTACTTGTATCGCCAAACCCGCTTCTTGGGAAAGTGCCGCAATCGCTTGAGCGCCCACAAGCGCACTTGGATCAGGCTCTAGCGCATTAACCAAATAGCCGTCCTTTGCGAGCGCGTAACTGGCGATGCCTCGTCCGGCCCCCACATCAAGTGCGCGCCCTTGATGAGAGGGCAACCACTGTTTGATGGCTTGCCATTCATCGCTCAAGCGATAACGCTCAGCGACTTGCAACAAAGGATCGTCGTAATACCCATCAATCACTAGCGACTGCCGATCGGGCTGAGCACGAAGCCACTGAACAGCATCTTCCCAAGTACTAAATTGTTTATCTTTGGTAGTCATGATTCAATTTTCATGTGCAAGTTGCCGCACAACACGCGCAGGATTTCCAGCGACAACTGTGAATGGAGGGACATCGCGTGTGACGACTGAACCTGCACCAACAATTGCACCATGTCCGATTTGCACACCTCGCAGGATGGTGGCGGAAGCACCAATCCATACATCATCGTTAATTTTCACCGCCTGCTCCCCTAAATCAATTTCACGAGGATGTCCGCTAGTTAATATCTTGCGAAATTGCTCATGCCGAGCCTTTGAGTCAAGTGGGTGTGTTAGCGAATCCATAATATTGCAATTGTGGGATATTAATACCCTATTTCCTATAAATAAATCACAAGCAGACCATAATCGACTAGACGGGCCAATAAAGCACCAGTCTCCAATCCTAATTTGCCCCCCATGAGCGAAAACAAAAAGTTCACCTTCAATTCGTGAATTACTCCCTACACATATTCGATCACTACTGTTGCTTGCATTTAATATTTTTGCAGTTGCTGCAAGCGTAGACCCCTTTCCCATGCGTAAAGAGGGTTTTCCTAAAATTTGACGCCACAAAACTTGCAAGTTAAATTGACTCATTTGACAAATTCCAGTATTTTTATGAAATCAAGAAATTGATTATCTTTTGAATATCTTTCTCTTACCAAAGAAAGGGCGGAATGTGTAATTTTTACAGTATTTGAATAATTTAACAATGTGCGCTCAATTACCAGAGCTGCATCTACTGAGTTTTCGTATGTAAGAATCGTCTGCCCATTACTCATACCGGATGGATAAATGCCTCGATCTGACACCATCAAAGCGCCACATCCCATCGCCTCAAAGCATCGCATATTTCCACGCTCATTGCCTGCCATATC
>CAZAIW010000234.1:2112-3217 GCA_964485285.1 uncultured Burkholderiaceae bacterium
TATCAATAGCGCCATTTAATACAATTTTTGCATTCGATATAGCTTTGTATAAGTCTCGTCCATACACAGGCGCTTGACTAACGGCTTGGATATCAACAGGGCGTCGATACTTAACCAACGTCGGAATAATTTGCCCGAGCGGACTTTCAGCCCATCGTGTGGCTCGCGACCTGTCTAAGTGAAATGCCAGCCGATAGCGATCACGTAGCTTGGCTACCGCCTCCAAAATCACGGCTCTTTGAGCATGATGGCGGGTATACCCACCAACAAATAAAACATCCACCGGTCTGTCTTTGTTTGCAGCATATGCGTCCATTTCTGGATCATGCGCGGGTGATAAATAAGCGGTTTTCCAACCCAAAGCTTCGTAAGCTCTCAATATGGATGGGAAATTACATACCACCCGATCATATGCAACAAAATCGGCACCTGGAGATGGAGCGGCCCGCCACGCAATACTAGCTTTGACACAGCTTGGTAAGCGTCGAACAAACGAACTACCGTAACGCATTGGGTCAAGGTTATAAAAAACTTCCGCTTTATGGCTCTCAATTTGTGACAATAAAATATTATCTAACGAAGTCGATGCAGGCAACCCATTTTCGTTTGCCCAACGCCGTTGCAGTGACTCGTCATCACCATTCGTAAAAAATGCCTCAGGGTGTCCCTCCAAGACAGGTTGCAAAAAATGGCATGCGCCATAGCGATCATTTAGAAATAAATCGCGCGCCTGCGTAAAACTTTGGCAGTCTCGGGTTAGCTTTTCAAGCTTTGGTTTGTAGCCAAGATAGATGCCTGAATTTTGAAAAAGTCTCATGAATTTACAATTGCTGTTTGCCTAGAATATCCCACCTTTGGGGTCATAACCAAAATCGCTGTTAATACCCAAAATTCTGACGATGCGTACAAAGATCCGGACAAATTGGCATTGACAAGATATTGAACTCCCAAAAGAGGGATTAGTCTTTCCCCACTATATAGTCTTCTCAATATTGCGACAACAACTGCCACAACAATCATTATTAACAGTACCGCGCCACCAATACCCGTAGCCATCGCGGATTCGATGAGTATGTTGTGCGGATGGGTAAGTGTTTCTAATTCT
>CAZAIW010000235.1:0-3196 GCA_964485285.1 uncultured Burkholderiaceae bacterium
TTTGAAACTGCATGCACCTGGGATCGATTCGAGGAACTGCATGCATCCGTCACCACCCATACATCAAAGTCTTGGGCGAGCAAGTCAAGCGATGTTTGCAGCAAACAAACATGCGCCTCACAACCGGCAATAACAACCGTACCACGCTCTAAGGTTTTCGGCACAGCTTTTTGCAGATGCTTGGGCAAACTCCGAGCGTTGCCTCCTTGGGGCTTTGCCGCTGGGCGCAACCAATCGATGAGTCCGTCCTCTACCGCACTAAAAAATGTTTTATGCAATGTGCTGCTATAGAGGCCTCGCAGCTCCTCCACCGTGGTGCCTAGGCTTTCGGGGGCGTGCTCGGTGCCAAAAACGGGCAACTGCAATAAGCGTGCCGTTTTCGCTAGGCGCTTTGCATTTACCAAGACAGCTTCACCGTCAAAAATGTGAGGCATCAAATGAGTTTGGTAGTCGATTAAAACCAGCTGAGAGTCGTCTGCTTCAAGTAGTGTCATTTTTATTTTCCAATTCTGTCGTTGTAAGGCTAGCGTTATGTGATGGCATAGTATCTAAGCTATGAATACAGCGACCACTCCTTACTTTACAGCCGATCACGAAATGCTTCGTGACACCATCCGCCGCTTTTTGGCCGAACGTGTTTTGCCGTTTGCCGATACTTGGGAGCAAGCAGGCAAAGTGCCGCGCGAAGTGCTGCGCGAAATGGGTGATCTAGGATTACTAGGCATCAAGTACAGCGCCGAGCATGGTGGCAGTGAGCTTGATACGCTATCCACTGTCATTTTGGCCGAGGAGCTGGGTCGCTGCACCTACGGTGGCTTTGCCGTGACGGTGCTTGTCCATACCGATATGTCTAGTCCGCATCTTTTTCATGCCGGCACAAAGGCACAACTTGATCGCTACATGCCAGACCTGATCGCAGGTCGAAAAATCGCCGCTGTCGCCATGACCGAAGCCGATGCTGGCTCCGACTTGCAAGGAATGCGGACAAGCGCCAAACGCGATGGTGATCATTACGTTTTGAATGGCAGCAAGATGTTCATCACCAATGGTGTCCACGGCGATGTGTACTTTGTTGCGGCACGCACAGGCGAAGCAGGTCGCAACAGACAAATCAGCATGTTCATCGTTGAAAAAGGAACACCGGGTTTCACGGTGGCGCGTCCACTGCAAAAAATGGGTTGGCTGTGCAGCGATACTGCGGAGCTCAACTTTAATAATTGCCGCATTCCAGCAGAAAACTTGCTTGGCGAAGAACATAAGGGCTTTTATGCCTTGATGAAAAATCTACAAAACGAGCGTATTGTCTTGTCAGCTCAAATGATGGGGGAAGCGAGCCGCGCCATTGAGCTCACACTGGAGTGGGTAACGCAGCGCAAAGCCTTTGGTGACGTACTCTGGAGCAAACAAGCCATTCGCCATACATTAGCCATGCGCTTGGCCGAGGTGGAGGCCGCCAAGGCGCTAATCTACAACACAGCATGGCGTGATGCGCAAGGTCAAACGGTGACAAAAGAGGTCTCAATGATGAAGGCGCTATGCGGCACACTGGTCAACCAAGTGATGTACGACTGCGGCCAATTTCACGGCGGCATGAGCTTTATCCGTGAAACCGCTATTGAGCGCATGTACCGTGATGCTCGCGTGCAATCCATCGGTGGCGGCGCGACGGAAGTCATGCTCGAAGAGATCGCAAAGCGGATGACCTAAGCCAAGTTCAGATTTACTGAATGAAGTGTGGGTGAATCAAGTTTTCAAAACTAAACAATTCATCCCACTTCGCTTGATCAATGAGCTTTTGTTCTAGCACAACCATTTGGTAGATGGATTTGTTTTGCTGGAAGCCTTCTCTGGCAATTTCAGCGCATTTTTTGTAACCCAAAACAGGGTTTAACAAAGTCACGATGCCAAGACTGGAAAGCACATTTTCCCGTGTTCGTTCGGCATTGGCCGTAATGCCCACCACGCACTTTTCGCGCAGCGCAATCATGGCGTTCTCCATGCACCGAATCGAGCTAAACAGCGCAAAACCTAGCACAGGCTCCATCACATTCAATTGCAACTGTCCTGCGGAGGCGGCCAGCGTAATCGTCACATCGTTGCCAATGACATAAAACGCGGCTTGATTAACCACCTCAGGTATGACTGGGTTGACCTTTCCCGGCATGATCGATGAACCGGGTTGCAACTGAGGGAGGTTAATTTCGTTAAATCCGCAGCGCGGACCCGAAGCCAATAAACGCAGATCATTGCAAATTTTGGAGAGCTTGACCGCTGTACGTTTAATCGTGGCGGATAGCTGAACGTAAGCTCCAGTGTCCGATGTCGCCTCGACCAAATCAGGTGCAAGCTTCAACTGAAGATGCGTTAGCTCAGACAGACATTTCACCACTAAGGCTGGATAGCCCGTGGGGGCATTGACCGATGTTCCGATCGCCGTAGCGCCCATATTGACTTCAAGCAACAACCGCGTCGCAGCGTCAATGCGGTCAATCTCTTCGCGCAAATTGGTTGCAAATCCCTTGAATTCATCTCCCATACTCATGGGAACAGCATCCTGCAAATGTGTACGACCCATTTTGAGGACACGCTCAAATTCATTGCCCTTGGTCGCAAAGCTATCAGCAAGAGCAATTAATGTGGTGCGATAACTCATCATGCGATGAATCAAAGCCACGCGAAAAGCTGTGGGGTATGCATCGTTGGTCGATTGTGAGCAATTCACGTGATCGTTGGGACTCACGATGTGGTAGGCACCTTTAGGATGCCCCATCAGTTCCAGCGCCACATTGGCGAGCACCTCATTCACGTTCATATTGGTAGACGTGCCAGCACCGCCTTGGATCATGTCGGTTGGAAACTGATCGAGGTATTGACCTGCAATCAAACGATCACACGCAGCGCAAATCGAATCGGCTTTATCTTTTGGCAGCACGCCCAATTGACAGTTGGCAATAGCAGCTGCTTTTTTAACAAAACCAAACGCGGCAATTAAATACGGTTCCGCAGAAATCGGAATACCCGTAATGCGGAAATTCTCAATGCCGCGCTGGGTTTGTACGCCATAGTAGCTGTCGTTAGAAATCTCACGAGAACCTAAAAAGTCGGTCTCAACTCGATAGCTCATAAGACTCTTTCAGTTATTTCACTCACCACACGTATTGCCATCAGGCACGACACCAGTTGGCAATTTGACACC
>CAZAIW010000236.1:0-3185 GCA_964485285.1 uncultured Burkholderiaceae bacterium
GATCGACACACTGAGCACAACCGCCACATAAGCAAACAAGGCCAAGGTCAGCCACTTAAACACTCGCACAGATCGTTCGTAGGAAAAGTAAATTTGCGTGATGATGCACAGCACACCAAAGCCAAAGATATACAGCGCCAGCGAACCACCCACCAGTAGCTGAATGGACTGCCCAACCGCTGCCACATCGGCGGCGATGTTGATGGTATTGGCCATCACCAGTAACCAGATCAAGGGAACCGAGAGCCACTTGGGACATATTTTGGCGATGTTGGCGGCAAGCCCCTCGCCCGTGATGAGTCCAATGCGGGCGGACAGCATCTGGATGCCGATCATGAGCGGTGTGGTCAGCAATAGCGTCCACACCAGACCAAAACGAAACTGCGCACCGGCTTGGGAATACGTGGCGATACCGCTTGGGTCATCGTCCGCCGCTCCGGTAATCAATCCAGGCCCCAGCTTGCGAACAAACGACTGGGGGGTGGAGGATGTCAAGTGACGACCCCAAACAGTGCGCCCACACCGGTTGTGATACCCATTGCCAAAGCGCCCCATAGCGCCATGCGCAAACTGGAGCGCCGGATGGGTGCGCCGCCGGAGCTAGCCGCCATGGCGCCCAGCACCGCTAGAAAACCCATGGAGCTCAGCGCGACCCCCCAAAGACGCACCGACGTTGGCAGCATCAGCGCCACCAGCAGAGGCGGCAAAGCGCCTACGGCAAACGTGAGCGCCGACACGATGGCGGCTTGCACGGGCCTTGCGCTGCTCAGGTCTGAAATACCCAGCTCATCCCTTGCATGCGCCCCCAGCGCATCGTGCGCGGTAAGCTGCACGGCGACCTTGCTTGCCAGCGGACGATCCAGTCCCCGCGCCATGTAAATGGCAGTGAGTTCTTCGAGCTCGTGCTCGGGGTCATCGGCCAACTCTGCACGCTCTTTGGCAAGGTCAGCGTTTTGCGTATCCGACTGCGAACTGACCGACACGTACTCCCCGGCTGCCATGGACATAGCACCCGCCACCAAGCTGGCCACGCCGGTCATGGCAATCGTCTCTGTGTTCGCACCGGCAGCGGCTACACCTAGCAAAAAACTGGCCATGGTAACAAGGCCATCGTTAGCACCCAGCACCGCCGCGCGCAACCAACCGATGCGGTGGATACGGTGGAACTCACTGTGTTTCATATTTACTTTTGTGCAGCCGCGTAATTAGCGATGCCGTCTTGTACTTCTTTTTTAGCGGCTTCGGGGCCTTGCCAGCCCAAAATTTTCACCCACTTGCCTTCTTCCAAATCTTTGTAATGTTCAAAAAAGTGGGCAATGGTTCGCAGGCGCAAGGGGTTCATGTCTTCGGGCTTTTGCCACTGGGTGTAGAGCGAGCATTTTTTATCAATCGGCACGGCCAGCACCTTGCCGTCAATGCCCGCCTCGTCTTCCATATTCAAGATGCCAATCGCGCGGCACGTGACCACAACGCCTGGGATTAAGGGAACGGGCGTGATCACCAAAACGTCCACGGGATCACCGTCGCCGCTCAAGGTTTGGGGCACATAACCATAGTTGGTGGGATAGTGCATGGAGGTGCTCATAAAGCGATCCACAAAAATAGCGCCCGACTCTTTGTCCACTTCATATTTCACGGGGTCTGCGTTCATCGGAATTTCGATGACGACATTGAAGGACTCAGGCGCATTTTTACCGGCGGTGACTTTATCGAGGGACATATCAAGGAGCTTTCTGGTGGATGAAATGATGAGAACGAATTTGAGGGATAACCCGCAAAAATGAATCCACGAGTCACCCATTCACGGGAAAACCCTGATTGTACTTTTGACTCCTGACACGCTTTGTCAGCAAGATGTCGCGCAAACTGAATTAGAGTTCTAACGTTGGCCAATTAGGCAAAAAAACCATTCGTTTTTTACCTGAGGAAGCAACGAGAGCGGAGAATTTTTTCTCTACATTCGTTTACTTTTTAGGAGATTTTTATGTCTGGAGCTTTCGCGCTTAATTTAGCGCTGATTTGCGGTCTACTGGCCGTTGCCTACGGCGTGTGGGCACGTTCTTGGATATTGTCGCAAGACGCGGGCAACGCCCGAATGCAAGAGATTGCAGCAGCCATCCAAACAGGCGCAGCCGCTTATCTGGCACGTCAGTACAAGACCATCACGGTGGTAGGCGTTGTGCTGGCGATTTTGATTGGTGCATTTTTAGACCCCATGAGTGCCGTCGGCTTTGTGCTGGGTGCAGTCTTATCGGGCGCTTGCGGTTTTATTGGCATGAACGTCTCGGTACGTGCCAATGTGCGCACCGCACAAGCCGCCACCAAAGGCATTGGCCCCGCGCTGGATGTCGCCTTTCGCGGTGGAGCCATCACAGGTATGTTGGTGGTGGGCTTAGGCCTGCTGGGCGTGACGGGGTTTTACATGTTTTTGGCACGCGGTAGCACCGCAGCCGTAGACCTCAATCCGCTAATTGGCTTTGCGTTTGGCTCGTCCTTGATCTCGATCTTTGCCCGCTTGGGAGGAGGCATCTTCACCAAAGGCGCGGACGTAGGTGCCGACCTTGTTGGCAAGGTCGAAGCGGGCATTCCAGAAGATGACCCACGCAACCCGGCTGTGATTGCCGACAACGTGGGCGACAACGTGGGCGACTGCGCAGGTATGGCAGCCGATCTGTTTGAAACCTACGCCGTCACCTTGATCGCCACCATGGTGCTGGGCGGACTCTTGATGACATCGGCGGGTGCCTCGGCCATCGTCTACCCACTCGCGCTAGGCGCAGTGTCCATCGTGGCATCCATCATTGGCTGCTTCTTTGTGAAGGCCTCGGCTGGCATGAAGAATGTGATGCCCGCACTGTACAAAGGTCTTGCCGTAGCGGGTGTTTTATCGCTCATCGCGTTTTATTTTGTGACTCGGGCTTTGATGCCTGAAAACGCCAGCGCGCTCTTTGGCGCTTGCGCCGTTGGCCTCGTCCTCACCGGCGTTTTGGTGTGGATTACCGAGTACTACACCGGCACGCAGTACGCGCCTGTCAAGCACATTGCGCAGGCCTCCACCACCGGTCACGGCACCAACATTATTGCGGGACTGGGTGTTTCGATGCGCTCAACCGCATGGCCTGTCATCTTTGTGTGTATCGCTATTTTGTGCGCCTACAAACTCGCGGGACTGTACGGTATTGCGA
>CAZAIW010000237.1:0-3175 GCA_964485285.1 uncultured Burkholderiaceae bacterium
GGCAAGTACTACTCACTCAAACAAAACACCTTTCGCGATGACCGGCGCGACGTTTTGGCCTCCACCCGCGCGGCGCTGGACTACTTGCAGCGGCTCTACACCATGTTTGGCGACTGGCACCTTGCGCTAGCCGCCTACAACTGGGGCGAAGGCAGCGTCAGCCGCGCCATCGCTAAAAACCAGCGCCTTGGCTTGCCTACTGGGTATTCCGATTTAGCCATGCCAAACGAGACGCGCTACTACGTCCCCAAACTGCAAGCCGTGAAAAACATCATTGCCAATCCTGCCCTGTTCAACGCCCAAATAGACCCGATTGCCAACCACCCCTACTTTCGTCCTGTGCCCATTACGCGCGACATCGACGTGGCACTGGCCGCCAAGCTAGCCGACGTGCCGCTAGAGGACTTCAAGGCGCTCAACCCCTCGTTTTCTCGCCCCGTCATCTTGGCGGCCGGTACGCCGCAAGTCCTGATGCCATGGGCGAATGCCGATAGCTTTAGCGCCAAGCTTGATCGCTACCCCGGCCAACTCGCCAGCTGGACGGCTTGGACAGCGCCCATCTCGCTCAAACCCAAAGATGCCGCCAAACGCTTTGGCATGAGCGAGGCGCACCTGCGCGAGGTCAACGGCATCGCCAGCAGCAAAGGCCTCATCGCCGCAGGCTCCACGCTGCTGGTGCCACGCTCGGCCTACACCCTCACCGATGTCGCCGCGCACATCGCCGACAACGGGCAACTCACCTTAGTCACGCCCAAAGCGCCCAAAGCAAAAAGCAAAACCACCGCGCGCGCAAGCACCAAGAGCGCGCCTCACACCAAAACAAGCGCTAGCGGCAAAGCCACTGCCAGCAAGACTTCTAGCGCTACGCCCCCCTCTTCTACGACCAAAAGGAAACAACATGCTCAAAAATAAAACCGCACTCATCACCGGCTCTACCAGCGGCATCGGCCTAGGCATTGCCCAGTCGCTCGCCAAGCAAGGTGAGCACATCATCTTGAACGGATGTGGCGACTACGCGGCCGTCCAAGCGCAAATCGAACAACTGGGCGCAGCCGCCAACATCAAAGTCGGCTACCACGGTGCGGACATGAGCAAGCCCGCCGACATCGAGTCCATGATGGCCTACGCCACCCAAGCGTTTGGCGGTGTCGATATCCTCGTCAACAACGCAGGCATCCAGCACGTCTCGCCCGTCGAGGCTTTCCCTACCGACAAATGGGATGCCATCATCGCCATCAACCTCAGCTCCGCCTTTCACACCACGCGACTGGCCATTCCATACATGCGAGCTAACAACTGGGGACGCATCATCAACATCGCCTCGGCACACGGGCTGGTGGCATCGGCCAACAAAAGCGCCTACGTTGCCGCCAAACACGGCATTGTGGGACTGACCAAATCCGTCGCACTCGAAGTGGCAACCACAGGCATCACCGTCAACGCCATCTGCCCCGGCTGGGTGCTCACCCCGCTGGTGCAAGCGCAGATTGATGCCCGCGCCGCCAAAGAAGGCATCACCGTTGCCCAGGCCACCAAAGACCTGCTGGGCGAAAAAGAACCCTCGCTGCAATTCACCACGCCCGAACAACTGGGCGAGCTGGCGGTGTTTATGTGCTCCGACGCAGCCAAGAATGTGCGCGGCGTGGCATGGGCGAACGATGGCGGCTGGACGGCGCAGTGAGGGAGTGCCACCATGAGCGCTTACGCATTCAAAAACAAATGGCTACGCTTTCGCGTGGCGCTGAGCGCAAGCGTTTTTGCCCTGCTAGTTATTGCCGCCTTGCCAGTTACCCCCGCACAGGCTGCACCGGCTAGCGCAGAGGATTTGGCAGCTTACAAAGAGCTGCAACAAACCAAACTCGATGCCCTCAAAGAATTGCATCAGAAAGATGTTGATGCACTACGACAACGTGCAGATGCCGTTGACAAACGCATAGACGACCAAGCAACCAAAATGGGACAAGGTGTTGATCGCTTGGGTGTCTACGCCTCAGTGCTGGGGATGCTCATCACCGTGCTATTGGCTGGCCTTGGATTGATAGGCTACTTCACGGTGACTAAGCGCACAAAGGAAGAAGCCCAAGATGCAGCGAAGGAGTGGTTTGATGAGCAAGCAAAAAATCTACAAGCTCGTATTGCTGAACTAGGGCGAAAAGCCGAACAAGTACACCAGCAAATGGATGCGATCGTACAAGACGTTAAAACTCACGGCGAAACGACCAAAGATCAGATATTCGAGACTTTGCAAACGGAAATGGGCAAACCCGACACCCACGAGCCTCATTCCGCTGCGCTGCAAGAGGCGCTACAGCAGGTACAAAAACTTGCTTCGGAATTAAAGAAGAAACCGGAAAGCAGCTACTCCTTTGAAGACTGGAACACCAAAGCACACGCGGCATATGGCAATAAGCAATGGGAAGATGCGGCCAACTTTTGGCTCAAGGCTTCAGAAATTCCCAACGCGGGCGCAATTAGCGTCGCCGTGTCACTCTTTAACCGTGGGGTTGCGCAAGGCCAACTCAACCAAAGCGAAGCAGCGATAGCAACCTACGACGAACTTCTCCGCCGCTTTGGCGATGCGACCGAACCCGCGCTGCGTGAGCTAGTCGCAAACGCGCTGGTCAACAAAGGCATTGCGCAAAGCCAACTGAACCAAAGTGAAGCAGAGATAGCAACCTATGACGAGCTTCTCCGCCGCTTTGGCGATGCGACTGAACCCGCGCTGCGTAAGCTAGTCGCAAACGCGCTGGTCAACAAAGGCATTGCGCAAAAAAGCCAACTGAACCAAAGCGAAGCAGCGATAGCAACCTACGACGAAGTTATCCGCCGCTTTGGCGATACCACGGAGTCCGCGCTACGTGAGCGAGTCGCATCGGCGTGGAATGGCAAAGGCTTTGACAAGCTGATGCACGCCAAAAAAATGAAAGAGCTGCATAGCGATCAAGCGACGGCGTACTTGCGTCAATCCTTGGCTGATTTGGAACAAGCCATGGTTTTGTCCCCACAAGTTAATGGGGTTGTGCTGGGTAACCGTGCGTATGTACATTGGCTCTTGGGTAATGCTCCCCAAGCCGAGGCAGACTTTGCTCAGGCGTTGCGTGCGCCTCGAGGGGGCGGCAAATTTTTGTACGAAGCCACCTTAAAAGATTTAGCAATGCACCCCATCCCTGAAGAC
>CAZAIW010000238.1:0-3170 GCA_964485285.1 uncultured Burkholderiaceae bacterium
GTCACTATGTAGAGACAGGCTCTGCCATTGACGTGGATGCGTATGAACGTGCCACGAGTGTGTATTTTCCGCGCCGCGTGATTCCGATGTTGCCGGAAAAATTATCGAATGGTTTGTGCTCGCTCAATCCCAATGTCGAGCGCCTGTGTATGGTTTGCGATATGTTGATTACACATGGCGGAGACTTGCACGCCTATCAGTTTTATCCGGCTGTGATGTGGAGTCACGCACGCTTTACCTACAACGAAGTGGCGGCTATTTTGACCAACACCAAAGGACTAGAGGCGCAAAAACGCCATGCGCAAAATCCGGTTTTGGTTCCGCATCTGGAGCACTTGCATGACGTGTATCGCTCGCTGCTGGCGGCACGTAACGTGCGCGGTGCGGTGGACTTTGACACGGTCGAGACGCAAATCATTTGCGACGACAACGGACGCATTGAGCGCATTGTGCCGCGCCATCGCAACGATGCCCATCGGCTCATTGAAGAGTGCATGTTGGCGGCGAATGTATGCGCAGCAGACTTCATTGCGCAGTCAAAAAATCCTGGACTCTTTCGTGTTCACGAAGGCCCCACACCGGAGAAAAAAGAAATTTTGCGCCAATACCTCAAAGCGATTGGGGTGATGGCCAGTTTGAGTGCTGATCCCATTCCCGCTGAATTCCAAGCGATTGCCAGCAGTACCAAAGAGCGCCCCGACGCGGCGCAAATTCACACCATGCTGCTACGCTCCATGCAGCAAGCTATTTACACGCCCAGCAACAGCGGTCACTTTGGACTGGCTTACGAGGCGTACACGCACTTCACCAGCCCGATTCGGCGCTACCCCGATTTACTGGTGCACCGCGTCATTAAAGCGGTGCTTGGCGAGACCTCCTACAAACTCCCCGATCTGCCCTTGCCCACACAAGCGCACACCAAACTCAATCAGTGGATGGCGAAAAGAAAACCGCCACAAGGTGCTTTGGATAAGGCTTCTAGCAAAGGAGGGAAGAAATTATCCAAGCAACAACTAGCCGATCAAGAGGCTTGGCAAGCGGCGGGACTGCACTGCTCGGCGTGCGAGCGCCGTGCCGATGAAGCCAGCCGCGATGTCGAGCAATGGCTCAAATGCAAATACGTTAAACAACATTTGGGCGAAGAGTTCACCGGGGTGGTGAGCACGGTGACCAGCTTTGGACTTTTTGTCACGTTGGATCAAATGTTTGTTGAGGGACTCATCCACATCACCGAGCTGGGTGGCGAGTACTACCGCTTTGACGAAGCACGTCAAGAGTTGCGCGGCGAGCGCACGGGGATTCGTTACGCGGCCGGAACACCTGTTCGCGTACAGGTTGCAGGTGTGGATTTAGACGCACGAAAAATTGACTTTAAGCTGCTCGGAGGGGATTTACTTGGTGATAGCAAACGCATCGACTCTTGGCAAGAGGCGAAAAGTTCAGCAACGAAATTCCCCAAGATGTCAGATGAAGCAGGTCAAACGAAGCAGACAAAGGCTAATAAGAAAGCGAGCTTTGTGCGTGCCTCACCTGTGACGACCCGGCCAAAATCAAAATCCAGCCGCTCAAAAAAGAAATAGCGAGGTCGTGATTTTTATACAAAATTCCAAAAACCACATGCTGGCATCACTCTGTGGATACTAGCGCCGCGTGCGCCTGACCCTGAGCAACTCATCCAAAATCAGGCACATCGCGCCAATCGTGATGGCGCTGTCGGCGACGTTGAACGCTGGAAAGTGAATCCCTGCGGCGTGAAAATCTAAAAAATCTACGACGTAGCCATGCCACAAACGATCCACGATGTTGCCAGTGGCACCTCCCAAAATCAGTGCCAACGCCAATGAAAACAGGCGCTGCGAGCCGTTAGTGCGTAGCAACCAAACCATCACGGTGACGGCCACAACGCCAACGCTTGTCAAAAACCAACGCTGCCAACCGTCGGCACCCGCTAAAAAGCTAAATGCCGCGCCTGTGTTGTGAACACGCACCACATTGAAGAAGGAGGTCACGCGCGTCATGTCGCCCAACTGGTAGCTGCCGATGATCAATACTTTGGTGAACTGATCAAGTATGACAACAATGAGTGCGATGCAAAGCCACAGCCATAAAGGGTTACGCGAGGATTGGTTAAATGGCATAAAAACTTTCGATTGACTTCTAACTCAAGCAACGCGGCGCGTCTCGCCCGCACCAAACAGGTTGCCCACGCAGCGTGCGCAAATGGTTGGATGATCGGCATTACTACCAATGTCCGCCACGTAATGCCAGCAGCGTTCGCATTTGGTATCTTCGCAGGCGCTGACGCTAATGGCCAGAGCGTCACCTTTAGCGAGTGTGACCTTGGACGTGATAAAGACAAACTTGATGTCCTCGCCAAGGCTGCTGAGTAGGGCGTGGTCAGATTCGCCACAAGCCAAGTGGATTGTGGCTTGCAGGGACGATCCCACTTGACCGTCAGCACGGAGAGTTTCGATTTCTTTGTTGACCGCTGCACGGATGTCGGTGATGCGCTCCCATTTGGCGGCTAGCTTCGCATCGCTCTCGCCAAACTGGGCATAGGTTTCCATAAAGATGGATTCCGAATCGCCAACAAACTTCCAAGCTTCTTCAGCCGTGAAGCTCAAAAACGGTGCCATCCAGCGCAACATGGCTTGCGTGATGTGATGCAGCGCTGTTTGGGCGCTACGTCGCTCTTTAGAGTTGGCCTTTGTGGTGTAGAGGCGATCCTTCAAGATGTCGAGATAAAAGCCGCCCAAATCTTCGGAGCAATACATCTGCAATTTGGAGACAACGGGATGGAACTCGTAGACCTTGTAGTGCGCCAAAATGTCCGCTTGCAGCGAAGCCACGCGAGATAAGGCGTAGCGGTCAATCTCTAGCATCTCGTCAAACGGAACTGCGTCTTTGGTGACATCAAAATCGGATGTATTGGCCAGCAAAAATTTCAGTGTATTGCGAATGCGGCGATAGGTATCAACCACGCGCGCCAAGATTTTGTCGTCGCCCGCGATGTCGCCCGAGTAATCGCTCGATGCCACCCATAAGCGGATGATCTCGGCTCCCAGTTTGTCCCACGTTACTTGCGGTTCAATGCCGTTTTTCAGCGACTTGCTCATCTTGATGCCACGGCTGTCTACGGTAAATCCGTGCGTGAGCAAACTGCGGTAGGG
>CAZAIW010000239.1:0-3163 GCA_964485285.1 uncultured Burkholderiaceae bacterium
GCGGCAAGCGGGCATCGCTCAACTCCAGCGTGGCCAGGTCAAACGGGTTGGTGGGAGCCACCCAGCCTGCAAAGACCGAACAAAAAAGACAAACAAAGGCGATGCCAGCCGCCACCATCGCCGTGGGCGATTGGCGGAAGCTGTAACCGACGTCGCTGTTCAGCCAACGTTTCAGTGCGTTCATGGTTTATTTAACGGTGATGAATTTCCAAGCCATGCCGTTGTCAGGAAACTGCACCAACTCGATGTTTTTCTTGGCGGCCCAGTTCAGCGCTTGCTGATGCAAAGGCAGGTGACCCACGTCGTCTTGGTGGATCTTCATGGCTTCACGAATCATCTCGTTGCGCTTTTTTTGGTCGGTTTCAGAAGCCACCTTGTCGGTCAACTCATCCACCTTGGGGTTGCTGTAGGCACCCAGATTGAATTGACCACGGCCTCCCTCGCCGGGGGTCGACAAAATGGGGTACATCACGTTGTGCGCGTCTACCGTGCTGGCGGTCCAGCCCAGCATGTAAAAGCTGGTGTTGCGGCTCAAGATTTTGGGGAAATATGTGCCTTTGGTCTCGGCTTCGAGGTTGATCTTGACGCCCACCTTGGCCAAGTTGGCCGCCACGGCTTGGCAGATCTCGGCATCGTTAACGTAACGGTCATTCGGGCAGTTCATCTTGACCTCGAAACCGTTGGGGTAGCCCGCTACGGCCAGTAGCTTTTTGGAAGCCTCGACGTCATAAGGCAAACGCTTAGCCAAGTCAGGCGCGAAGCCATTGACCTGTGGTGGCATCATCAATGCCAACGGAGTGGCCGCACCGCGCATGACGCGGGTTTTGATGGTTTCAATGTCAATGGCTTGGTAGAAGGCTTTGCGAACTCGGATGTCCTTAAAAGGGTTTTTGCCCTTCACATTGGAGAACAGCAGCTCATCACGCTTTTGGTCCATGCCCAAGAAAATGGCGCGCAACTCTGGTCCTTGCAGCACCTTGAGTTTGTCATTGGCTTTGAGGCGTTCCACGTCTTGCACCGGCACTGGCTCCATCACATCGAGCTCACCCGACATCATGGCGGCCACACGGGTGGCATCGTTGCCAATCACGTTGTAAATGACCTCATCCACATTGCCCGTGACCTTGCCCCAGTAATTGGTGTTGCGAGCAAAGCGGGTTTGCACGTTGGGCTGGCGCTCCTTCACAATGAAAGGGCCTGTGCCATTGGCACGGAAAGAGGCGGCGTTCTCGATGCCTTTGCGACGATCCACCGGCTTGGTGGCTTGGTTGTCTTCGCACCATTTCTTACTCATGATGGCCCAGTGCGTGATCAACTCAGGCACGATCGGGAAAGGCGCATTGGTGATGATGTCGATGGTGTGGTCGTTGATTTTTTTGATCTCTTTTAACTGGCCCACATAGCTCTTCATGTCGGAGCCCTCGCCGTTAGCGCGCTCATAGCTGAAGATCACGTCATCTGCCGTGAACGGTGTGCCGTCGTGGAACTTGACGCCTTTGCGCAACTCAAAACGCCAAACGGTCGGTGCGGTTTGCTTCCAGCTGGTGGCCAACAGCGGTGTGAGTTTGTAATTGGCGTCACGCGAGACCAAGGTCTCGTACACGTTTTCCACCACCGAGATTTGCAGCGACTCATTGAGCGAGTGCGGGTCCATGGACAGGGCATCGCCTTGGTTGCCCACCCGCAGTGTCACAGCCGAAGCCGACACCGCCGTCAGCGCCAGCGCGGCAGCCAGTGTGGCCACGAGAGGATTAAGTTTGAAAGCCATGGAGTTCTCCTTGTTGAATGAAATCACTGAACCAAACCAAAAATCATGTGCCTTGCAGAGGCAAGGCTTGCTCAATCAAGCTGACGTGCAGTGCAGCGCCCAGCGGCAAAATCTCGTCGTTGAAGTCGTAACGGTTGTTGTGCAGCGGGTGCGGCCCTGGACCGTGCGGCGAGCCTTGTCCAATGCGCATGTAAGCTCCTGGTACCGCCTGCAACATGAACGAAAAATCTTCACCACCCATGCTGGGCATCATGTTGCGCCAAACCTTGTCTTCACCCACCAAGGTGGCGGCCACATCGCAGGCGAAGTTGGCCTCGGGCACGGTGTTCACGGTGGCGGGGTAGGTGCGCTCATAGGTCAATTCGGCAGAGGCCCCAAAGCCTTGTGCAATGCCAGAGCACAAAGACCGCAAGCGGTCTTCAATCTGGTCTTGCACGCTTTCGCTGTAGGTGCGCACCGTGCCCACCAAGGTGACTTCACCCGGAATCACGCTCATCGCGCCGGGGTTGCCGCCTTGCATTGAGCAAATGCTGACCACCGCTTGGTCAAAGGCCGACAGGTTGCGCGCCACCACGCTTTGCGCGGCGGTGATGATGTGACCCGCCACCAACACCGGATCGATGGTTTGGTGAGGGCGAGCGCCGTGGCCGCCTTTGCCGCGAATCAAGATCTCGATGCGATCCACCGCCGCCTGCATAGGCCCGGGGGTGATACCGATCACACCCAAAGGCGTTTCGGGCGAGTTGTGTTGAGCATAGACCTGCTCGCACGGGAAGCGCTCAAACAAGCCGTCTTGCATCATGGCGCGTGCGCCCGCATAGCCTTCTTCGCCTGGCTGAAAAATCAACACCGCTGTGCCATCAAAGCGCCGTGTTTCGGCCAGGTAACGGGCAGCCCCCATCAGCATGGCAGTGTGGCCGTCATGCCCGCAGCCGTGCATGAGGCCTGGCGTGCCCGACTTCCAAGTGCATTCGTTGTATTCGGTCAGCGGCAAAGCATCCATGTCGGCGCGCAGGCCTATCATGCGGCCAGGGTTCGCAGCAGAGCGGCCTTGGCCGTGCACCAAAGCCACCACGCCGGTTTTGCCAATGCCGGTGTGGATGCTGTCCACGCCACACACCTGCAGCATTTCGGCCACGCGGCGTGCGGTGTACACCTCTTCAAAGCCCAGCTCGGGGTGGGCATGCAGATCGCGCCGAAAGGCCGTGAGTTCAGGATGAAACTGTGCAATGTGCGCAAACGCCGCACCCCGCCCCAACACCGATTGCAAAGCAGCTCCCATGCTCAATGCCCCCCAGGTTTGCCCACGCGCAGACGCGGATCAACCACAAAGTAAAGCAAATCCACGATCAGGTTGATGACCACAAAGATCAGCGCAATCAGGCACAAATAAGC
>CAZAIW010000240.1:0-3157 GCA_964485285.1 uncultured Burkholderiaceae bacterium
CGGCACGATGAGTGCCGCCGCCGGCACTTCGATCATGGCACCTAGGCGTATATCTCCATAAGCAACACCCGCATGGCTGAGCTGCTCTTTGGCTCTCTCGACACACCGCAGCGATTGCTGGATTTCACGCTCGTGCGTTAGCATGGGGATCAGCACATCAATGCGACCATGCACGGCCGCGCGCAGCAGCGCTCGCAGTTGGGTGAGAAACATAGCCGGCTCTGCAAGGCACCACCGAATGGCACGCAGCCCTAGCGCGGGGTTGGGCTGCGAGGCCATCTGCCCATGATTGACCTGTAGCGGCTTATCCGCGCCAATATCAATCGTCCGAATCGTGACAGGCAACCCGCGCATCGCGATCACCACTTGTCGGTAAGCCGCGTATTGCTCTTCTTCATCGGGCAAATGTTCGCGCCCCATAAACAAGAATTCGGTTCTAAATAAGCCAATACCTTGCGCACCCACACCAAGCGCCGCATCCACATCGCTGGGTAACTCAATGTTGGCAAGGAGAGAAATGGGTGACCCATCTGCTGTATGCAAAACCTCCATCGCTGTGGGTACCGACTGCGCCTGCACGGCTTGCGATTGAAGCGAGCGGTACTCGGCCAAGATGTGTTCGGATGGATTCACCACCAAAACGCCAGCATCCGCATCCACGATGATCCAATCGTCCTGACGCACCAATTGACTGGCGTTTTTGGCACCCACGATAGCGGGAATTCCTAAATTACGCGCCACGATCGCGGTGTGCGACGTGCGACCTCCCACGTCCGTCACAAACCCCTGAAAGACACCTTTTTTGAAGCGGAGCATGTCCGCAGGGGATAGGTCATGCGCCACCAAGACCAAAGGCTCATCCTGCGCGTTTCGTTGAGCTTGGGTCGACTCGGCTGACGTTTGAGGCAACTGCGCGGTGCCTTGCAAATGCGTCAGCACGCGCTCTACCACTTGTTCGAGGTCAGCCTTGCGCTCCCGCATGTAAACATCGTGCATGGCATCAAATTGCTCGGCAACCACTTCTAGCTGCGTGGTCAGCGCCCATTCAGCGTTGTAATGCCGCTCTTTGATGTAATGTCTCACACCATCGGCCAAGGTATCGTCTTGCAACAACATCAAGTGCACATCCATGATGGCCGATAGCTCTTGCATGGCATCTTTATTGGGATAGTCTTGCAGTCCCAACTGCAAACGCCGCATTTCCTCAATCACCGCATTTTTTGCCTCGCGCAGTCGCTGCACCTCGTGCGGTACGCGATCAGTCGCAATAAAGTAATGCGCCACATTCACACGGCTCGACAACACCCGCACGGCTCGCCCCATAGCGACACCACCGCCCAAGCCACGGCCAATGGAGAGTCCGTGGAGGCTAAAACTCATGACGCGCGGTTGTCTTGCTCTGGCATTTATTCGCCTTCGCCAAACTTATCGTTCATCAAGGCAACGATGGCCTCCATCGCCGCTGCTTCTTGATCGCCCAAAGTTTCAATTTCCACACGCGAGCCCAGCCCCGCATCCAGCATCATGACCCCCATGATGCTCTTGGCGTTGATGCGTCGCTCGCCCTTCGTTAGCCACACCTCGCACGGAAAGCCGCCTGCAATCTTGGTGAGTTTTGCACTGGCCCGGGCGTGTAGCCCCAATTTGTTAGAGATGGTGATCGTTGTTTTCATATGTCGCTGTCTCTCTTCTCGTTACGTCTAAACCAACTCCATAGCACCTTGGCTGCCCCCCGCTAGCGCTTTTTCGGCCATCACGGCCAGCGGCGAGTCTCCATAAGTGATAGCTCGCAAAAGCATAGGCAAACTGGCCCCTGCGATGCACTTCATGCCGGCTCCATCGGCCAGTTGCTTGGCAACATTGCACGGCGTGGCCCCGCACACATCGCTCATCACCAGCGTGCCGGCTCCATCCGAGTGACCTCGCGCCTTGAGCAAGTGGCGCGCCGCTTCCAACGTATCGGCTGGTGCTTGAGTCGGCAAAACATCCATCACATCGATCCAAGGCTGCGCCTCTGGAAAGACATGCAACGCCGCGCTTTTCAGAGCAGAGGCAAGCGGCGTGTGGGCAATAATCAAGATGCTGTTCATAGAGGAATGATTTTTTCGGATTATCACCTCCTGAACCCGCCTCTCCTACCGTTTGCATGACCCAAGGAACAAACATGAGCAATCGACTCACACAAATCGCCACCCGAACAGGCGACGACGGCACCACCGGCCTTGGCGATGGTTCGCGCGTCTCCAAATCCAGTCTACGCATCTGCGCCATGGGCGATGTGGACGAACTCAACAGCCATATCGGCCTTTTGCTGTGCGAGACCCTCCCGCCGGACGTGCGAGCACTGCTCACCGACATTCAGCACCAACTCTTCAATTTAGGCGGCGAGCTATCGATCCCGGGCTATCAACTACTCAAAGAAGAGGCGGTCATCCAACTTGACGAGGCACTCGCACACTACAACGCGAGTCTGCCTCGCTTGCAAGAATTTATTTTGCCCGCGGGCACCAAAGCCGCCAGCCTTGCGCACATTTGCCGCACAGTGGCACGGCGTGCCGAGCGCTTGATCGTTGAGCTGGCGCAACAAGAAACCATTCACAGTACGCCACGCCACTATCTCAACCGCTTGAGCGATTTGATGTTCGTGCTGTCGCGCGTGCTCAACAGGATGAATGGCGGCGACGATGTTTATTGGAAAAGCGCCCGGCTGGCGCAATCGACAGCCGAAAGCTTGGAGCAACCCGC
Organism: uncultured Burkholderiaceae bacterium; assembly: GCA_964485285.1. Classification (GTDB taxonomy): domain Bacteria; phylum Pseudomonadota; class Gammaproteobacteria; order Burkholderiales; family Burkholderiaceae_C; genus JASGCK01. Next base: position 2,746 of record CAZAIW010000240.1, read on the forward strand.
ACAAGCCTCGTCCACATGAAGGCCGATGTCGTTATCGACACCAACATCGTCCTAGACCTTTTTGTTTATGCCGATCCCCTGCAAGCCAATCTGCGTGAGACTTTGCAAGCAGGCTCTGTCACGTGGCTTGCTACGCCTGCCATGCGGGACGAGTTGGCGCGCGTCCTCACTTATCCGCACATCGCTAGGCGCTTACAAGTCACCGGCCAAACGCCTAGCCACGTACTGGCGCACATGGATGCCCTCGCCTCTTGGACGGAGCCAGCGCCCAAAGCACCCTTCACCTGCAAAGACCCTGACGATCAGCTCTTTATTGACCTGGCCTGCCAGCACCAGTGCGTGCTGCTCTCTAAAGACAAAGCCGTACTGACCATGCGCTCGCGGCTGGCTCGGTTAGGGGCGACTGTTACAG
>CAZAIW010000241.1:0-259 GCA_964485285.1 uncultured Burkholderiaceae bacterium
GTACAACCGTGACGTACAAGCTGAGGAAATTTTAAAAGAGGCGAAGCGCAATAACCCCAATCGCTCAGATGTGCAAGTCAAATTGCTGGAAATCTATGTCAAGCGTCACGATATGGATGCTTTCAATGCACAGGCGAGAGAGCTGCATCAATTAACACTTGGTGAGGGCGAAGATTGGTCAAAGGCTCGAACATTGGCGCGTGAGATCGGGTCTACCGATGCCTTGTTCAAAGTGGCGGGTTCGTCTTTTGCGGTGAAT
>CAZAIW010000241.1:269-3051 GCA_964485285.1 uncultured Burkholderiaceae bacterium
GATCCCCTTCCCGTTAACCAATCACCCTACAGCAACGGCAGTCTTTCATTTGTGCCGCAGCCTGCGCCAGCTGCAGCAATGGTGCCTTCTACGGATGTGGGTGCAGCAGCGTCGCAGACGGGGACGAATCTTATTGACTTTGATTTAAGTCACTTGTCGCTTGATTTGGCAGCTCCTGCTCCCTCCGTGCAGTCCGCGCAAAGCCCCTCGTCTGCACCCGAAGACCCGAAACTTGCTTTGGCCGAAGAGTATTTGTCGATCGGTGACAAACACGGGGCTCGATCATTGATTGAAGAAGTCATTGTGCAAAATTCACATCCTGCCAGTGTTGCTCAAGCTGAAGCGATGCTTGCACGTCTGAGCTAATCGGTTGAGGCTTGAGCGGTGCGTTTTGCTCTTGGCGTTAGTTACTTAGGCACCGCATATCATGGCTGGCAAAGCCAAAAAAATGGACAAACAGTCCAAGACAAGCTGGAGACGGCCCTTAATCTTTTTGCAAATACGGTACGCAAAAATCGTATTGGTACGCTTTGTGCGGGTCGAACGGACGCTGGTGTGCATGGCCATATGCAAGTCATTCATTTCGATACGGATGTTGTGCGTGATGAAACATCGTGGGTACGCGGTGTCAATAGCAACCTGCCAAAGGATATTGCTGTGCAGTGGGCAAAGCGGGTGCCCGATAGTTTCCATTGCCGCGCAAGTGCGATAACGCGGCGTTATGCCTACGCCTTACTGGAGTCAAATGTGCGCCCTAGCCTTGATGCCAGACGTGTAGGTTGGACGCATAGGACGCTAGATGCTGATGCGATGCAGCTTGCGTCTGAGTGTCTGATTGGTGAGCATGACTTTTCCAGTTTTCGCGCTGCCCAGTGTCAGGCCTTGTCACCCATCAAACAATTGCATCGCATCGACATTGCAAGTCGCGGTGAGCGTACCGTTTTCTATGGCGAGCCGCATCCTCATGGACAGCGCTATTGGCGTTTTGAGTTTGAGGCAAACGCCTTTCTTCACCACATGATACGTAACATGATGGGGTGTTTGGTGGCGATTGGACAGGGAAAGCATCCGCCTGAGTGGATGAAAGAAGTGTTAGAGGCTAAAAATCGTAAGGTGGCAGCGCCCACTTTTTCACCCGATGGTCTTTACTTTTTAGGGCCGACCTACGATGCTAAATGGGGACTTCCCCCGACCCCTTTATTTGCCTATGGATTGATATGATGAACTCCCCGGTGAGACGCACGCGCATCAAAATTTGCGGATTAACGCGCGAGCAAGATGTACTCGATGCCGTAGCGGCTGGCGCTGATGCCGTTGGTTTTGTGATGTACACATCCAGCACTCGGGCGGTGAGTGCCGAGCATGCCGCGAGCTTGGTTGCGCACCTTCCGCCTTTTGTGACCCCCGTGTTACTTTTCGTCAATGACACCCGTGAGCGTATCCAACAGGCTTGTGAAATGATGCCGACCGTGACGCTTCAATTTCATGGAGACGATGCACTGGAGACTCCTGAGTTTTGCGCCTCGTTTGAGCGTCCATTTATCAAAGCGGCTCGAATTTCCGTGGGTAATGAAACCGATTTTGACCTTGTAAAATACGCCTCAGATTACGCGCAAGCCTCGGCCCTTTTACTTGACACCCTGAGCACTGGGTACGGCGGTACTGGCAAAACATTTAACTGGAATGCATTCAATTGGTCACAGCTTTCAATAAACGTCAAACGTCCCCTCGTTTTGAGTGGTGGGTTGATGTCTGCCAATGTCGGCATCGGAATTAAAACGGTTCAACCTTGGGCCGTCGATGTGAGCTCTGGCGTTGAGCTGGACAAGGGCATCAAAGATAGACAAAAAATCATCGATTTCATTTGTGCTGTGCAATTGGCTGACACAGCCACCTAACCTCTCATTTTTTTATGTACGCTTATCAACAACCCGATATGACTGGGCATTTTGGCCCCTATGGCGGTAGTTTTGTCTCTGAGACATTAACCCACGCCATTAACGAGCTGAAGGATGCATACGCTAAGTATCAGCATGATCCTGAATTTATTCGTGAATTTAAGTACGAATTGGCACACTTTGTGGGAAGACCATCGCCCATCTACCATGCGGCACGGATGAGCCAAGAAATGGGTGGTGCGCAAATCTATTTGAAGCGCGAGGACTTAAATCACACGGGTGCGCACAAAATCAACAACACCATTGGTCAAGCGATGTTGGCTAAGCGCATGGGCAAGCCGAGGATCATTGCTGAAACAGGAGCAGGTCAGCATGGCGTGGCGACAGCCACTATCTGTGCACGCTATGGATTGGAGTGTGTGGTGTATATGGGTTCGGAGGACATTAAGCGGCAAAGTCCCAATGTTTACCGAATGAAACTACTGGGTGCAACTGTTGTGCCAGTTGAGTCGGGTAGTAAAACATTAAAGGACGCGCTTAACGAAGCGCTGCGTGATTGGGTTGCCAACGTGGAGAACACGTTTTACATCATTGGCACGGTAGCAGGGCCGCATCCGTACCCGATGATGGTGCGCGATTTTCAAAGTGTTATTGGCCAAGAGTGTCTCGTGCAAATGCCCGAGCACTTGGCACAGTGGGGCAACGACCGACAACCCGATACTGTGGTGGCATGCGTGGGGGGGGGCAGTAATGCTATGGGCATTTTCTATCCCTACATTCCTTATGAGAAAACGCGCTTAATTGGCGTGGAGGCTGCGGGGCTTGGCATTGAGACAGGCAAACATGCAGCCTCTATTTCGGGTGGCACACCGGGCGTTCTGCAC
>CAZAIW010000242.1:0-592 GCA_964485285.1 uncultured Burkholderiaceae bacterium
TTGAAGCCCTTAAAGCCTTGGATGTGAATGGATTCAAGCATGATGGGTGTCCTCTCTCGGTAGGGGGTAGATGTTCGATTATCGAACGAGCTTTCACGCAGGCTCAGGGCGAACGGAGTTTTCTATCGTTTCCGCAACTAACCAACTCGGCTTGCGCTTTTGCAAAAACGCCTGCACGCCTTCACGCCCCTCGGGTGTGGTGCGGGCGAGGGCTATTTCTTTAACCGTGTGCGCGATGAGTTCGTGAGTGAGTGGTTTTTCAAAAACCGCATCAATCAGGTTTTTGGTAGCCCTGATGGCGCTTGGGCTAGCGCTGCACAGTGCTTTGCAGAGCTGATCGACTGTGGCCTCTAGCGCATCGGGGGTGGTGACTTCGGTGATTAAGCCTATGTTTTGTGCTGTTTGCGCCGTCAAGCGCTCGGCTGTGAGCCAGTAGCGCTGCGCAGCGCGCACGCCCATGGCGCGGATAAGGTAGGGGCTGATGGTGGCGGGGATGAGTCCGATTTTGACTTCGCTGATGCAAAACTGTGCGGTATCCACGGCCACCGCCATGTCGCAGGCCGCGACCAGCCCGGTGCCACCGGCGTAGACA
>CAZAIW010000242.1:602-3034 GCA_964485285.1 uncultured Burkholderiaceae bacterium
GTGGGCTTGGGACACTAGGCAATGGTGTGCAGCATGTTGGCCAGATGCGCAGCATCGGCTAGGTTTTCGTCGTAGGAGTAGTCGGCCATGCGGCGCATCCAGTTGAGGTCTGCGCCTGCGCAAAAGGCCGACCCTTGCGCCGCCAGCACGATGCAGCGCACGTCCGGGTGAGCGCCCATCCGTAAAAACGCTTGGGTGAGCAAAGCAATGACTTCGTCGTTAAAGGCGTTGCGCACATCGGGACGATTGAGCGTGATGCGCCCGATGTGATGGTCGATGGTGGTGACCACATATGTCATTTGAAGTGCCCCTCAAAGAAAGAAATTAACTTGGCTTGCGCGGCGGCTTTGGCGGCTGGCTGGCCGCCCGTATGAACGGTTCGCGGGCCGCTGGGTGTTGTTAGATGCATGGCAACCACGGCCAAGCCGTTGCTATCGAAGCCGTGGTGCGCATGGGGGTAGGTGTTTTGCTCGACTTTGCCTGTCCATTTTTGGGCGAGTTGTTGGCATGGAATGGGATTAGTCCAATCGTCCGCTGCGCCTAGCTGCATGAGTACGGGCTTGGCGGGTTGCCAGTCGGGTTTAAGGATGCTGGGGTCGCAGCTCGGGTAGTAGGCAAACGCGGCGCGAGGAGGGCTGGTATAGGTGATGGATGAATCGGCGGAGAGCAGCGCGGTCAGTCCGCCATGGCTCCAGCCCAGCACACCAAGGCGCTCGGGGTCTACGGTTTTTTGTTTAGCTAGGAAGGCAATGGCGGCTTGCACATCGGTGACGCGCTGCGCTTGCGTGACTTGGTTGTATTCGCCGCAGATGGAAGACACGCCGCGCGCCGTCAGGCTGTCCACAAAGAGGACGTGCCAGCCTTGTTGATTGAGTAGTTTGGCGTAAGCGGCACTTCGCGCATTGGGCTGTCCGCGCCGCACCAACATACCGCCGCAACCATGCAAAGCCACGATGGCTGGTGCTTTGTGACCCGTTTCGATGTTGGCGGGATAAAAATAACCATCAATTTTGAGACCGTGGTTGTTGATTTTTTGCAGCGTTTGTGCGTGGCTGAGTGACGCGAGCAGCATGAGCGCTAGTAGCCAAGGGGTGCGCATCATGTTGTTTGCTCTGTTTGCAAAAAGTAGACCAAGTCAATCTCTGGACAAGGCTTATGGAGCATGGTTAGCGCGGCGGTGATTTGACCTCGGTGATGCGTCGCGTGGTTGAATACATGCATCAGTGTTGGCACGTAGGGCAAGGAAGCTGCTGTGCCGCGCATCGTGGTGTAGTTGAGTTTTCCCGCAAATTGTGTGTCGTCTATGCGTTCGATGAGGGGTTGCCACAATGCGGCTCCAGCCAACAGGCGAGCGGTAAGTTGATCGCGGTCGGACTCAATTTCTGCATTAAGTTGCACAATGGGCGATACGCCTTCGGCAAATCTTCGATACCAGAGCAGATGTTCACCCACCAGTAGGTGGTTGAGTGTGCCGTGGATGGATTTAAAAAACAATCCTACATTTCGGCGGTAATCGTCTTCATCTAGCGACGCAATATGCTCGTTTAAAAGTTTTGTGGTAGCCCAAGCGTTGTACCGCGCAAGAGTTAGCAATTGTTGGCGCATCATGTTGTTGAATCCATCATGGTTGATTCCAAAGTCGCAGCGGGTAGTGACTTGCAATGGTGTCAAAATCTTGGTCACTGTGCAGCAAGTCGCACTCGTGCGTGATGCACCAAGCTGCGATGAGGAGGTCTATGCTGGAGCGAATCGTTTGACCTTTGCGTCTTATATGGCGGTACATGCTTGCAGCCGCCAATGCAATATCTTTTCCACCTGCAGTCTTTACCGTTATGGGTAAAAGTGCTTGATAGGTTTCAAGGTGCTCTTTGTCGCTACGAACGCCGCGTAACAGCTCTAGCAGCACGACATCTAGTAAAACGATTTCGTTTGTTGAGTCATTTAAAAGAGAAACTAAATCTTGCGTTGGCGCTGTCTCACGTTTGTGAAAAAAGTCAATCCAAACGCTAGAGTCAACCGTCACCATCATGTGCGCACCGCAGTCTTTTGGGTGGCTTTTGATTTGGGGCGAGATCGGGGAGTCGCAGCTTTTGATGGTGTCTTCGTCCAATCCCCCGATAAATCCCAGTGTATCTTTCCGCGTAAGTTAAGAATGCGCTGATAGGCTGCTTGCCGTGCCAGTAGCCGCAGCCCTTCTTCAACTGCCTCTTTTTTGGTTGTGAATGCCCCGGCTGTCATGGCTGCACTCATAAGGTCGTCGTCAATGATGATGTTGGTTCGCATGATGAATGATGTGTATCAAATGAAAAAATTATACACATAGATGCTCGAGTGCCATCACATCCTAAACACGCCAAAGTTGCTATCAGGAATGGGCGCGTTAAGCCCCGCCGACAAGGCGATGGCCAAGACCCGCCGGGTGTGGGTGGGGT
>CAZAIW010000243.1:0-3033 GCA_964485285.1 uncultured Burkholderiaceae bacterium
GTTGCGCCAGCTCACCACGAAGGTGCGATGGCCTTGCGAGACTGCATAGCGGATTATTGAGTTTTCAGGCTGCTAGTCCAAAATATAGAACTTGTTGATGCACGGCGGGATCAGCAAAAATGGGCGCTCAAAGACTTTGGCGGTGATGGGCTTGTACTCAATCAGTTGGAATAAATCGTTTTCGTAGACAACCGCGCCCTCGCTGGTGCCGACGTTTTCCCCGACTTCAAACGCTGACTCATCGGTCATGCTGATCGAGCCCTTTTTCATGTCCGCCAGCATATTGGCGATGCCGCGCTGAAGACTGGCGCCATTGGTCTCAATCGCTTTTTGAATCGCATCAGGATTAAAAGCAAAGAAGTTTTTCGGGTTGGTTGCCGAGATCAGCTGCTCCGCCGAAAACTGCAATCGGGCTTTGGTTTTGTGATCCATACTGGGCTGACCACCGGCTTGTGAAACCATATCGGATAAGGCTTTGGCCGCTGCTTCATGGGCTGTTTTTGCCCAGTTAGCCATTTGCTGATTGAACGCCTCGGCTTGTTTTGCCATTTGTTCGGTCATTTGTTCAGCCATCTGTTTGGCAGTATCTTGTGCCGTATGAGGAATCATGTTGTTTATCTCCAAATGCAAGCGGCCATGCGGCCTGTAGAGCCCAAGCGCGTCGCATCACGCCTGTGCGAAAAGTAGTCTCTCCTATTACTCACGGTACACCAATGGGGTAAACCATCATTGCCGCTGACGCTTGCCACGCCCAGACTGAGCAGTTGACGACGCGCTGCGCCCGCTAGGTCGACCAGCCATTGGTTGCCACCGATGTTTCGTTTGAACGCTTCTTCAAAATGCGTGGCAACTTCCGCGCTCACTTCAAATTTCTCAAAACCGATACATGGCCCAAGCCAAGCGTGTACGGGCTCTCCAGCCATCGATAGCTCACGAAGCTTATCCAGTGTGGCTTGCAGGATATTGACATGTCCATTTCCTACAAAACCACGCCATCCTACATGCGCCGCACCAACCGCCAAGCTGCTTTCATTCCAAAATAAAACAGGCAAACAATCGGCCACCATCATCACGCAGGCTAGGTGCGGCGAGCGGGTCACCACGCCATCGGCTTCCAATCCATCCGGCGTTGAATCGTCAATCACCAAGCAGTGCGAGCCATGCACTTGGCGCATGAACACGGGGCGTACGCCGATTCGGTTTTGCAAAATGGTTCGATTAGCCGCAACTGCACCGGGCACATCACCAACATGATCGCCTAGATTGAGCGAATCAAACGGCGCAAGCGATACGCCGCCTTGGCGGGTCGTCATCAAAAGGCTGGACTTGAAGGGCATGACTGCATTGTCGCAAAGTTAGAATAATCGGCTTCAAAACGCTTTCTAAAAAATATCTAGTGCTGAATTTTGTACGCTCATTTTTATCGGAGTTTCTCCGCGCACCTCGTAGCGTGCGCCTACAGTATCTACTTCCTAAGCGTGCGTTAACTCAATTTGGCGGGTTCGTGGCGAGCGGCAAATGGGGCTTTATCACCACGCGCATCATCCAGTGGTTCATCAAAAAATATCAGGTCAACATGGGTGAGGCGGAAAACCCCGACCCGCACAGCTACGACTCGTTTAACCGTTTTTTTACCCGTGCTTTAAAAGTGGGTGCAAGGCCGCTTGCCCACGCCACTTGGGTTTGCCCAGTAGACGGCGCGATTAGTCAATTTGGCAGCATCAAGCAAGATCACATTTTTCAAGCCAAAGGACACCGCTATACCGCCAAAACTTTGCTGGGCGGAGATGCAAAACTGGCAGCACAGTTCACAAATGGTCATTTTGCTTGCCTCTATTTAAGCCCCAAAGACTATCACCGCATCCATATGCCTTGCGCAGGAACGTTGCGCCAAATGATCTACATCCCGGGCGATTTGTTTAGCGTCAATCCAACAACGGCGGCTGGTGTGCCGGGGCTTTTTGCGCGTAACGAGCGCGTCGTCTGCGTATTTGATACAGCGCACGGCGTGTTTGTGAATGTGCTCGTCGGGGCAACGATTGTGGGTTCGATGGCAACTGTTTGGCACGGCGTGGTGAATCCTCCGCGCTTGCCAAAGGTGACGACTTGGCACTATCCCGCCGCCGGTGAAGCAGACGCAATAACGCTGGCTCAAGGCGACGAGATGGGACGCTTTTTATTAGGCTCAACGGTTGTGATGCTGTGGCCCCCATCTGATCTTGCCTTCAACACCTCATGGCAGCCTGCACGCGCCATCCGTATGGGTGAGGCGATGGCGACAACCAGTCTCACCGATCACTGACCTCAGCCCTCCCGCTTGAGAGCAGGAAACAAGATCACATCGCGGATGCTGGCGCTGTTGGTCAGCAACATCATTAAGCGGTCAATACCGATCCCGCAGCCACCGGTGGGCGGCAAGCCGTACTCCAGTGCACGCACGAAATCGTGGTCGTAGTACATCGCCTCGTCGTCGCCCGCGTCTTTGGCATTGGCCTGCGCTTGAAAGCGTGCAGCTTGCTCTTCTGCATCGTTTAGCTCGGAAAAACCGTTTCCAAACTCTCGCCCGGTGATGTACAACTCAAACCGCTCGGTGATCTCGGGGTTGCTATCGCTGGCACGAGCTAGTGGCGAAATTTCTGTGGGATGCTCCATCACAAAGGTTGGTTGCCATAATTTGTCTTCCACCGTCTCTTCAAAGTACAGCACTTGCAAGCTGGCGAGACTGCGCGTGCTCAACCGATCTTTGTCTTCGCTAAATCCTAGTTTTTTAAGCGCCACCATCAACCAAGCGGCATCGTCAACACCATGTCCCGCATCGGTGTATTTGACAATCGCGTCGCGTATGGTGATGCGCTCAAACGGCTGGCTTAAATCGACCTGCTTTTCAAGTCCTTGGTGCCCGTAGGTCAATTGCAATGTGCCAACGGACTGCATAGCTGCGTGGCGGATCAGGTCTTCGGTAAACGTCATTAAGTCTTGGTAGTTCCAGTACGCAGCGTAGAACTCCATCATGGTGAACTCGGGGTTGTGACG
>CAZAIW010000244.1:0-1308 GCA_964485285.1 uncultured Burkholderiaceae bacterium
GCGTAAAGCTGACGAACATAGAGACCAAAACCGCCGCCACGATGGTGATGCCAAATTGATGGAAAAACTTGCCGATGATGCCGCCCATAAAACCGACAGGCAAGAACACCGCGACGATGGACAGCGTGGTCGCCAGCACCGCCAGCCCAATCTCTTTGGTTCCATCCATGGAGGCATCGTAGGGCGACTTACCCATTTGCACATGGCGAACGATGTTTTCGCGCACCACGATCGCGTCATCGATCAGCAGCCCGACGCACAGCGACAGCGCCATCAAAGTGATCATGTTGATGGTGAAGCCAAAGACGTTCATGAACAAGAACGTGGCAATGAGCGAGATGGGCAGCGTCAGTCCGGTGATGACCGTTGAGCGCCACGAATTTAAGAACAAAAACACAATCAAGATGGTGAGTAGCGCACCCTCAATCAAGGTCTGGCGCACATTGTCTACGCCGACCCGAATTGGACGCGAGGTATCGCTCACCGCCTCCAAGCGGATGCTGTTGTCCCCTGCGGCTTTGAGTTGCTCTTGCATCTCTTTGAGCGTCTGGTTCAAGCCGTCCACCACCGCAATGGTGTTTTCGTCTTGCGATTTTTGAACCGATAGTAAGAGCGTGCGCTCGCCGTTATAAAGCGCAACACTTTCTAGCTCGGGGGCACCGTCGGCGACCCGAGCCACTTGCGAGAGCCGAATCGACGCGCCGCCCTTACGCGCCACGATGATGTTGTTGAAGTCATCCGGCGTTTGCATCCGCGCATCAATCTGCACCGTGCGCTCCTGCGCGAGGTTGCGGATGGCACCCACGGGCAAGTCTTGGTTTTCACCCCTGACCGCATTGACCACTTGATCGGCCGTCACACCAAAACTCTCCATCGCCTGTGCGTTCAGGTAAAGATTGATCTCCCGCTTGGTGCCGCCGACAATCGAGACAGCGCCCACGCCGCGCACATTCTCTAGGCGTTTTTTAAACACCTGATCGGCCCAATTGGTTAACTCGACCGCGTTTTGTACCCGACCCGTTGCATTCTTTTGCGGCAGCACAGCGACCGACCAGACCGCTTTACTCGACGGATCAAAACGCAGCACGCGCGGCTCTTTGACCTCTGTGCGCAAAGTCGGCTTGATGGCGGCGACCTTCTCGCGCACATCAATCGCCGCTTGGCGACCATCCACCGTGAGTTGAAACTCTAAGATGACGACGGATAAATTCTCGTAACTACGCGAGGTCACAGCGCTAATGCCCGCAATGGCGTTGACCCCCTCTTCAATTTTTTTACTGACCTCGCTCTCCACCACTTCGGGCGAAG
>CAZAIW010000244.1:1318-2954 GCA_964485285.1 uncultured Burkholderiaceae bacterium
AAGCTCCCGGATACTCGGTGCTAATGACCACAACCGGGAAGTCGATGTTGGGAAACTGATCGACTTGTAAGTTCTTAAAAGAAAACGCACCCAGCACGACGAGCAACAGCATCATCATGGTGGCAAACACCGGATTTTGAAGGGATACGCGCGTGAACCACATTTTTAGTTCACCTTTGCTTTCACCACACTCACACCTTCACGAATGGCTCCTACATTGCCTTGCAGCACCACAGCGCCCTCTGCCAAGCCCTGCACCGCGACGTATTCGGCATCCCCAACCGCGCCGCGCGCGCCTAGCGTCACGCTCTTATGGACGACCTTTTGGTTTTCGACCGTTTGTACATAAGGCGATGGTTTGTCAAAACGCACCGCAAGAGCGGGCACCGCAATCGCTTCTAGCTTGCCAGTAGCCAGCGTACCTTGAGCAAATAAACCGTGCCGCAGTCCTGCCGGATTGTCCAGCAGCAAATAAACCAGTACCGAGCGCGAGCCAGCCGTTGCTGCTGGGTTGATGCGCACCACACGCGCCGATACGGTGGTGCTGGTGCCCTCGATCGTCAGCGTTGCCGTTTGCCCGACGCGCACCGCAACCGAATCGCTGGGCGCAAGCGTCGCCTCCAACTCTAGGCGGCGTAGATCAACAATCTCGACGATGCGCGCATCAATACCCACGCGCTCGCCCGGTTGCGTGTTGCGCACAGAAATCGTGCCGCTAATGGGCGCAATGACCCGGGTGTCGTCCAGCGACTTCTTGGCAACATCAACACCAGCAAGGGCTGCGGCGTAACTGGCCTTGGCACCGTTGAGCGTTGCCAGCGATGTGTCCAGCGCTGTTTTAGAAATAAAATTTTGCTCGACCAGAGCCTTGTTATTGTCAAAATTCTTTTGCGCAATATCGACCTGCGCCTTGGCCGCATCGGCTGTTTTTTGGGCTTGATTTTGTCGCGCAGCAAACTCCGTCGTATCAATCGTTGCCAGCAACTGACCTTCGTGCACCGTGTCGCCTTCGCGCACCGCTAGGCCACGCAGTTCACCGGCTACTTTGGCCTTCACAATCGCATTGCTGGCGGACTTGATGCTGCCCGAAATCGGCAGCCCGTTGGCCAGAGCGATGGTTTTGGCAACCACCGTGTCGGCCGGTGTGACCTCAATACTCACATTCGATTTTTTGGCAGCAAGCGCCGCTTCTTGCGCGGCTTTTTCTGCTTTGCGCGTGGCCAAGCCTTTAGCGATCAGTAGTCCGGCAAGCACCAGCAAGCCTAGCGCGATGGCCCATTTGAGCCACTTTGGAAATGTGGGTTTGGAGTAGGTAGAGGAAGTCATAGTGTGTATTGTCCCAAGGGGCAGCCACAAAGCCAGTGGTCTGCGACAAAACGCCAATTATCGGGCGGGAAATGAGATGCGATGCGCAAGGCCAATGGACTGGCCGACAAACAAGATGCGCTTGTGGGTCAAACCACAGACCGGGGCTACACCGAGCACGAGCACCTAGACGAAGTGGGTGCGATCCATATGAATGGGCGTGTGTATGACCCGCTGGTCGGGCGCTTTATGAGTGCTGATCCGTTTGTGCAAGCGCCGTATGACTTGCGCAGCTTTAATCGCTACGCTTATGTTTGGAACAACCCGCTGA
>CAZAIW010000245.1:0-2953 GCA_964485285.1 uncultured Burkholderiaceae bacterium
CTAATGTCCCCTGAAGGGGGAGAGAGGTCTGTCAATCATGTCGGAATCATCCGTCTATTCTGCCTATAACGGCAATAGCTATCTGTTCGGCGGCAACGCGCCCTATGTCGAAGAGATGTACGAAAACTATTTGGCCAATCCGGGTTCAGTGACCGAGGGGTGGCGCTCTTATTTCGATGCGCTCCAACATGTGCCAGCGGTTGATGGAACCGCCGCTAAAGATGTACCGCATCTACCTGTTATCAACGCCTTTGCCGAGCGAGCCAAGCAAGGCGTGACTCGCACCGTGGTCGCCAGTGTGGATGCGAGCATGGGCAAAAAGCGAACAGCGGCGCAGCAGCTGATTGCAGCCTACCGAAATGTCGGTGCACGCTGGGCAGACCTCGATCCACTCAAACGCACTGAGCGCGACCATATCCCTGACTTAGACCCTGCTTTTTACGGTTTTTCTGACTCCGACCAAGAGACCGTGTTTGACACCAGCAACACCTACTTTGGTAAAGCGCATATGAGTTTGCGCGACTTGCTCAATGCACTGCGCGAGACCTATTGCGGAACGATCGGTGCCGAGTTTATGTACTCCACAAACCAAGAAGAAAAGCGCTGGTGGCAACAAAAATTGGAGTCTGTCCGTGCCAAGTCCAACTTCACGACTGAACAAAAGAAAAACATTCTACAAAATTTGACGGCTGCCGAAGGCCTAGAGCGCTATTTGCACACCAAGTATGTTGGACAAAAGCGTTTCTCGCTAGAGGGCGGAGAGAGCTTCATCGCTTCGATGGATGCACTTGTACAAGGCGCTGGCAGGGCGGGCGTACAAGAGGTGGTGATTGGTATGGCGCATCGCGGGCGCTTGAATGTGCTGGTCAATACGCTGGGCAAAATGCCCAAAGACTTGTTTGCCGAGTTTGAACATACCGCCCCCGAGGACTTGCCCGCAGGGGATGTGAAGTATCACCAAGGTTTCTCTAGCGATGTCACAACCGATGGCGGTCCCGTTCATCTGACGTTGGCGTTTAACCCCTCGCACTTAGAGATTGTCAATCCTGTGGTGGAAGGCTCTGTTCGTGCGCGCATGGATAGACGCGCTGATCCGCATGGCAAGCAAGTGCTGCCTGTACTCGTGCACGGGGATGCCGCATTTGCAGGTCAAGGCGTTGTGATGGAGACGCTGGCGCTGGCGCAAACCCGTGGTTATTACACGGGTGGCACGGTGCACTTGGTGATCAATAACCAAATTGGATTTACAACCTCTGACCCACGCGATACTCGCTCTACGCTGTATTGCACCGATGTGGTCAAAATGGTTGAAGCGCCTGTTTTGCATGTGAACGGCGACGACCCTGAAGCCGTCGTTTTGTCGACCCAGTGGGCACTGGAGTACCGTCAGCAATTCAACAAAGATGTTGTCGTTGACATTATTTGCTTTCGCAAACTCGGCCATAACGAGCAGGACACACCCGCGCTCACGCAGCCGCTGATGTACAAAAAAATTGCGGCACATCCTGGTACACGCAAACGCTACGCCGACAAACTGTCAGCGCAAGGTTTGGGCGAAACGCTAGGCGACGATATGGTCCGCGCTTACCGCGCGGCATTAGAGGCTGGTAAACACACCGAAGACATCACCATCACCAACTTCAAAAGCAAGTTTGCAGTGGACTGGTTGCCTTTCCTGAACAACAAATGGACTGATCAATGCAACACAGCCGTTCCTGCGGCCGAGTGGAAGCGTGTGGCGGAGCGCATCACGACGATTCCGAGTAGCGTGACCCCCCATCAACTGGTCAAAACCGTCTACGACAACCGCGCCAAGATGGGGCGCGGCGAACTAGATGTTGATTGGGGCATGGGAGAGCACATGGCATTTGCGACCTTGGTGGCGAGTGGCTATCCCGTGCGCTTGTCCGGCGAGGATTGTGGTCGCGGCACGTTCACGCATCGCCATGCTGTGATTCATGATCAAAGCCGAGAGAAATGGGATTCGGGAACCTACATTCCATTGCAAAACGCAGCCGATGGACAAGCGCCTTTTGTCGTCATTGACTCGTTGTTGTCAGAAGAAGCCGTGCTCGGTTTTGAATACGGTTACGCCTCGAACGATCCCAACACCTTGGTGATTTGGGAAGCCCAATTCGGTGACTTTGCCAACGGCGCTCAGGTGGTGATTGACCAGTTCATCGCATCGGGTGAAGTCAAGTGGGGGCGCGTTAACGGCATCACCTTGATGCTGCCACACGGTTACGAAGGTCAAGGCCCAGAGCACAGCTCGGCACGTGTGGAGCGCTTCATGCAATTGGCGGCAGACACCAATATGCAAATCGTGCAGCCCACCACGGCCAGCCAAATTTTCCACGTGCTGCGCCGTCAGATGATCCGTAATTTGCGCAAGCCACTCATCATCTTCACGCCTAAGTCACTACTGCGGAACAAAGATGCCGCTTCACCGTTGGCCGAGTTCACCAAAGGGACATTCCAAACCGTCATACCTGATGCGGGTGATTGGGATGCTAAAAAAGTGAAGCGCTTGGTGGCTTGTTCCGGTAAGGTCTATTACGACCTTGTGAAAAAACGCGAAGAGAAAAAGATCGACGACACGGCCATCATTCGTGTTGAACAGCTCTATCCATTCCCGCACAAAGCGTTTAGCACGGAGATGAAAAAATACCCCAACCTTGCCGAAGTAGTGTGGTGCCAAGACGAGCCACAAAACCAAGGTGCGTGGTACTTTGTACAACACGACATCTTCAAAGAAATGTCGGATGGACAAAAGCTCTCGTACTCAGGCCGTGCGGCAAGCGCATCGCCAGCGGCGGGTTACGCGCACTTGCACCAAGAGCAGCAAAAGTCGCTGGTCGAAGGTGCGTTTGCCAAACTCAAGGGCTTCGTGCTCACCAAGTAATTCATTCATCATCTAATCAAAATAATTAAGGAATACCCATCATGGCAAACG
>CAZAIW010000246.1:0-2887 GCA_964485285.1 uncultured Burkholderiaceae bacterium
GCATCCACAGCCGCGACAACGACCTGGTGGTGAACGCCACGCGCACCAAGCAGCTCACCAACTTCCGTGTCTCGGGCAAGGAAGATGCCATCAAAATCACACCGCCGATTGACCTGACGCTGGAGTACGGTGTGGAGTTCATCGAGGACGATGAGCTGGTCGAGATCACGCCCAAGAGCGTGCGACTGCGCAAGCGCTATCTCAAAGAGCACGAGCGTAAAAAAGCGTCGCGCGAGTAAGTCCATCCATCGCATCGCCTGATATGAAGTTGACACACCGACGCGCCTTGCTGCTCATGGTGCTGTGCCCGCTTTTGTGGTCAACCGCAGGCGTGGTCACCAAGCAGCTCGATAGTGCGCAAAGCTTTGAAGTGACCTTTTGGCGTAGCGCCTTCACGGCGCTGTCGCTGCTCGCGCTGCTACCTCTGACGCGCGGCGCGGCGTGGTACAAAGCCGTTCCTTGGCGCAGCCCTGCGCTGTGGGTCTCGGGTGTGTGCTGGGGCGTGATGTTTACCGCGTTCATGGTGGCCATGGTACTGACCACCGTGGCCAATACGCTCATCACGCTAGCGGCAGGGCCACTGCTCACCGCCTTGGTCTCGCGTCTGTACACGGGGCATCCGCTACCGCGTCGCACCTATGCGGCGATTGGCCTGGCTGCCGTCGGCATTGCTTATATGTTCTGGTCGCAGTTTTCACTCGGTTCGCACAGCGATCAAGTCGGCTGCTTAACGGCTTTGTTGGTGCCCATATGCGCCTCTGTCATGTGGACGAATTCGCAATATCAGCAAAGTAAAAATCCGCCAAGCCTTATGTACAAAGGCTCTCAAGCCGACACTGGCTCCAAAGCCACGTCCGATATGGTTCCCAGCGTTTTGCTGGGTGCTATTTTGTCCTGCGCAGCCACTTTTTTGCTGGCTTTTCCGTTCCAAGCAAGCACGTACGATGTGGCGTGGCTGGCGTTTTTAGGACTTTTTCAATTGGCGATTCCATGCTCGCTGGCCGTCGTAGCGGCGCGTGTGCTCAAAGCCGCCGAGGTGTCTTTGCTTGCGCTGCTAGAGATTGTCTTTGGCATCACGTGGGCGTGGCTTTTTGTGGGAGAAGCCCCTAGCTTTCAAGTATTAGTGGGCGGCTCGCTCGTGCTCGTTGCCCTAGTCGCTAACGTGCTGCTGGGCTGGGGCGAGGGTGGTTAGGCTTCACGCAATGCAACCTCGGCTGATGCGCTATGCGATCTTCAGCGCGGTCTTGATGGCGTCGGATAAAACTTTTATCGCAGCGTTGGCAGCCTTTTGCGCTGCGACCTTCCCTTTTATTTGGCAAACGAGAAGAGCTGCCTGTAGAGTTTCCTTCTCGTCCTCCAATTGAGAGTTCATATCGGCATCATCAATCTCGCCGTTTAAACGCGCCTTTGCAATTGCATCGAGTGCTGCGCGTTCCTCCTCAAACGCAGCCGTGACACACGTTTGAACTTTTGGCCACTCTGCTGACAACACTCCTGCGGCAGCACCAAGTACCCTATCAAAAACCTCGCCCATATCAAAAGCCATGATCATTTCTCCTGTGCGTTAGTTAAGTTTATTTGCTGTCCTTGGTGGCGTCCTTATCGTCGGCCTCTAGAATTTTGGCTCGCTCCGCGCTTGCGGCAGCCGCAAACAGGCGAACAAAGCGATTTCTGTCCAGCTTTGCGATGCCATCAGAATACCCATCCTTTGCTTTGTGCGCGTCCTTGTACTTGACCCATAGATTCAAAGTGATCTCAGCTATTTGGGTTGATTCTTGATTCAACGCTCGCGCCTTGTTGCGGGTGACGAGCGAACGAATATCGGTTTCGATCTCAACGTATTGCGGCGCAAACTTTTGATAGCCACGATCAACAACCTTTGTCTCCAGCAAATCGCCGTAGAACTTATCAACTTTTTTCCCGACTTTTAATATCTCTTCAAACGCAACAGAGTCGTAGTCCGCAACGAGTTTAATGGTGCATCCGTTGAGCGCAAACGCAACGAGTAGGAGGAGCCCGAACTGCACAAGGGGGTTGGTGGATTGCCGTAAAGCTCGCATAGTCGTACTCCAATAGGGTCAGCCAAAATGGCCGAGTATGTTGTATTCTAATCATCGACTTGCCACTGACAGTCAGCGCTTGTGGCTTACCCAAGCATGACTAATAGGCATTCAGAAAACTGACAAATCAAGATAGAACAGGAGATCGCTTGGACGCACTCCTAGCAGCTGCGTTTATTTTCCTGCTCTGTGGTCAGAAGCGGAGACAGAAGTGGAATATTTCACTGTCTTAACCTCACTCATCCCTACCTCATTCACCGATAGGAGACAACCTGTGGCATTGCACTCACACTTCACCCACCGCCTTGCTCTGGCTGGCCTTGGTTTGTTTTTGGCCGTAGCGCAGCTGGCGCAAGCCGCAGAGATTCGAGTCATCACTTCGGGCGCATTCACTGAGGCGTATAAAAAACTCGTGCCTGAGTTTGAAAAGCAAACGGGGCACACCGTGATCAGCTCGTATGGCGCATCGGTGGGCAATGCGCCTGACTCCATTCCCACACGCTTCTCGCGCGGCGAGAAGTTTGATTTGGTGATTTTGTCGGACGGCGGCCTTGAGGCTTTGGTGAAAAGCGGCAACGTCATCAAAGGCAGTCGTGTCGATTTGGTTCGCTCGCAAATTGGTGCCGCCGTTCGCAAAGGCACGCCGAGGCCCGACATTAGTACGGTCGAGGCTTTGAGGCAAACTTTGCTGAATGCCAAGTCCATTGCCTACTCGGCCAGCGCCAGCGGCACGTATTTATCGACGGAGTTGTTTCCTAAGCTGGGCGTGGCGGAGCAGATCAAAGGTAAGGCCACCAAAATCATGAGTGAGCGCGTAGGCTCTGTGG
>CAZAIW010000247.1:0-2887 GCA_964485285.1 uncultured Burkholderiaceae bacterium
GTAGCAACACCATGCGGTTATGCCCCTCAGCGATGAGCCATGCGGGAGGCTCCGGTAATTTGTTGAAAAAAGACGAAAAAAAATCGGGCAGAGAGTTCATCTGCCCGATTATCTTTGGATTTCAGCGCCCCTTAGCTGAGTGCTTGAATGCCCGCCACCAACCAGCCGCCGCCCGCCACGGGTTTGGTCAGATTCCATACTTCTTTAAAAGGGGCGGGAGCTAAGCCAATTTCTTCCCGGATTACGCCTGAGAACTCAACGCTTGCCATGTAGTGCGCCGCATGAACGTCTGCGGGCAGCTCTTCAATGCCAAGCAACTGCGCATCGACCGAGATCACCTCTGTGCGGTGCACCGTGCCAGCTGGTGTGGCCGCGTCACGTTCGGTTAGTTGACCTCGAATTTCGGTCAGCATCTCTTCGGTCAACATGGTTTGCAGTGTGGTCAAGTCGGCTCTATCCCATGCGGCTTGCAAGTTGACAAAGTGCGCTTTAGCACCGGCCAAAAAGCCAATCGTGTCAAAGCCAGCAGGAATGCCCCAGCTTTGCGCACCGGTCAGTGTCGTTGCCGCAGGGGTAGAGGGGGCATCAACCGCAGAGCCGATCATGGAGCCGCTGGTGGGTGTGTAAGTGGGGGCGACAGGAGCATCGCTAAAGTGCGTGCGCTCAAACGGGCGAGCCGCAGCGTCGTTGCCTACGTTGCTGGGGCTATACCCTCTGGCGTAGGCCGGTTGCAGCTTGGCCTCTTGCTGACTGGCTTTGTAGCGCTTGTACATGTTCCAAGCCATGAAGGCGGCAAAGCCCATGAGTAGCAGCGTCAAGATGTTGCCAACTGCGCCGCCCAGCGCGCCGCCCAGTCCCATCGAGTTCGCCAGCCATGCCAGCCCCAGTCCTGCGGCCAGTCCGCCCAGCATCGCGCCCCAAGGACGTGGCGCTGCTGGCGCTGGCGCAGCAGGCGCTGGCGTAGCAGGTTTGGCAGGAGCAGCTGCCGCGTTATTCGCCGGCGCATTGGCCGGCGGAGTGGCTTGTCGATTGGTGACGTTTTGCGATTGCTTACCCATCGATTTACCACCGCCCATCCGTGCTGCGTCAGCGTGCAGACTGGTCAGAGCAAGAGTGATCGAGATCAAGGCAGCACCGAAGGTGGAAAGTAATTTCATACAAAAAGCTCCGTTGGTTGACGAATAAAAAAGCACTCACACAAGATGCTGCGTATTGTCCACATTTCAAGTGGCAGGCGTGTCATAAAAACCCTTGAAAAGGGACATTTTTTGTTGATTGTTGCTTGATGCCAACATGCAAGGCAACCACACCCGCCGTGAGGTTATGCACGTCAACGTGCGCAAAGCCCACAGACTTCATCAGTTCACGCAGCGTCTCTTGATCGGGATGCATCCGAATCGACTCGGCCAGGTATTGGTACGAGGCGGCATCACCCGCCACCCATGCGCCCAGCTTGGGCAGCACTTTAAATGAATACCAGTCGTATATCTTTTGCAGCGGTGGCGCAACTTTAGAAAACTCTAAAACCAATAGCTTGCCGCCGGGTTTGAGTACGCGCAGCATCTCTTTGAGGGCGACCTCTTTGTGCGTCATGTTGCGCAGTCCAAACGCCACACTCACGATGTCAAAGTACGAGTTGGCAAAAGGCAGTTGCTCGGCATCGCACACGGTGGTGGGCAGGATCACGCCAGCGTTGAGCAAGCGGTCGCGTCCCGTGCTGAGCATGGCCTCGTTAATGTCGGTGTGCACGACTTGCCCTTGTCCCTGTGGGGTGCCTACCTGCTTAGCAAAGCCCAGCGCCAGATCACCTGTGCCGCCTGCAATGTCCAGTACCTTCATGCCAATTTGCACGTTGGCGACCATGAAGGTGTAGCGTTTCCAAAGGCGATGCAAACCAGCCGACATCAGGTCATTCATCACATCGTATTTGCTGGCGACCGAGTCAAAGACACCGCGAACCTTAGAGGCTTTTTCTGACTCGGCAACGGTGCTAAAACCGAAATGTGTCTGTGGGGTCTGCGTCGTTGGTTGTGGGCTTGGTTGATCAGTGGCTTGCACAGGCGTGTCCTTTGTCGTCATGTCGAGTGGGCATTTCCTCATCGCGGTTAGCGCCAGCGGCCGCCAGCCTTGCTTCGTATTGGCTCCATAAAGCAGCCTCTTGCGAGCCTAAAAAATAGAGGTATTCCCAAGTAAAAATCCCCGATTCGTGCCCATCCGAAAAGCTTGGTTGCACCGCGTAGTTTCCAACGGATGCCAGCTGGTGAAGACCGACCAGTCGCTTGCCGGTTTGCAGTACTTCTTGACCAGCGCCGTGTCCTTGCACCTCGGCGGATGGGCTATAGACCCGCATCAGCTCAAATGGAATGCGAAAAGTGTTGCCGTCGCTAAAGGCGACCTCTAAGCAGCGCGAGGCTTGATGCGCCGTGATGCTTGTTGGTATGGGGGTGGTTTGAGTCAGTCCGGCCATTGTTTAAATTTCGTAATCCACCAGCATACGCTGGACACGCACTTCGCTAATGAAGAGCATGAGGGCTTTGTGTGCAGGATGGGCTTGATAGCCATCTAGCGCTTCGCGGCTTTCAAATTCGGTGTAGAGCAGCACATCAAAGCTCGCCTCGGTTTTAGAAAAATCGATGCCTGTTTCTAGTTTGATCAGTCCAGGAATTTGTCCGACCAAGCTGGCAAACTTCTCCTTCATCAGGCGTGCGTTGGTGGCTTTGTCGTTGCCATGCGCATGGTCTTTGAGCGTCCAAGCGACGATGTGTTTAATCATGTTATGTTCCCCAGTCAACATTTAAAAATCGCAAAGACTCAACTGTAACGCCTCAGCATGAAAAACCAACCTAGCACCCCAGACCAAACGGATCGCGCCGATGAGTTAGAGATC
>CAZAIW010000248.1:0-2835 GCA_964485285.1 uncultured Burkholderiaceae bacterium
TACCTTCTTTACTCATTTTGCGGGTAATTGTAATCCTTCACCGATTACTTCTGCGGTTCGACCTGTTGCATATAATGTTTTGCTTGCCGCACTTCTTACCACCGTTTCTCATCCAACCTTTACAGATGTTCGTATGGCAGTTTTTCCAGCATACTTGGCAAGTGAGCCTGCCGCACATGCTCCCGTGGTAATTAGCCCCAGTTCAGCCAGTGATTTTCATCGTTCATAGGCATCACCCGCAAAAAGTTCCCATACCGAAGTTCCAAGTGCTTCTGCTATCTTTTTCCATCATTCCAGTGAGCCCAATTGTTCCTTCAAAATACTGATAAACTTTTCAAGTCATTCATTTTTTATCATCATAATGACCTCGCCATTTCCAACCAATAATCCATCTATAACACCTTTTCAAAACTTCTTTATCGCATTATTGGCATCGGTATTTGTATCTATCCCCAGACTTTCATAAATACTTCATTGTATTTTTGCTATTTCTGTATCTTTTGAGAGGGCATCTGGATGTTTTATATGTGGATTATCTTGCTGTATTTGTTCTGCTCGTTCATTGCCAACTATTCTCCCTGCGATTTCATTTGCCTTTTGACTTTGTTGTAAGGCACTTGCGACACTTTCAGGTCGTTTTGAAATATCTGCTATGGGTAATGTTTCCAACGCAGTTCGTTGTTTTTCTCGTCCTTCAAGATGTCATAAGGTTTCAGTTGAAGCCATTACAAGGTATTGAGTAATTGAAGTGTGGTATCTATATTTTGTTTTGTATCTTGATTTTCAACCTGTTCTTTTTTCTTCCAGAAATTAGAAGTTTCATAGGCTATTGTCATACGAACACAGTCTTCATCTCACTTTGCTTGATTGGAAGCATTTGAAAGTATCTTCGCAAGTTCTTCCGCATCAGTATCTGAAATAGTTCCATTACGAATGTTCATAATAATATCTTCCGCATATTCCCAGTATCCGATAAGAGGGAGCAAGGCATTGATGAGTTTCTGTGATTGTTGACTATCCATAGAAAAGAACACAGAGAAATCCGTGATAGTGAAATCATAGCATATTTGCTTTCTATACGCAAAAAACAGGTCGAATTGACCTGTTTTTATCTTATCTCTCGATTTTTACATCGATGTTATTCTTTAAGTTTTCTAACTCCACTTCATTTATCTCATAATCATAGATGATTTCTATAACTCGCTTAACGAAGTCATCCATCGAACTCGTATCGCTTACTCCTATCCAAATACCGTATTCACTATTGATATGTGGAACTCATTTTTCGGTCAGTACATCAAAATCAATAACTCTTTCTATTTGAGAGAATGTTATCCATATATCAAAATCAGCGTATTGATTATCAGAAGTATCTTCTTCATCATCGTAATAGGGAAGATACATGTCAGCCTGATTAATAATATCTCGGCTATAAAAAGCCTCTACAATGCTATTTTGTTCTATATAGTTTTGAATTGCGTGATATATAGTAGGGGAAATATAGGTATTCATAAGGAAAAAGTGGTTAAAAAGTTATAGGTGTGATTGTTTCACATATACCCATAAATTATTTCCAACTTTTTCTCAAATCTTTTTTGAAAAAAGTATAAAAATGCTTTATATAAGGCATTTTTAAGATATGAAATATTGCTTTATATGAAGTTTTTTATATCATTAAAATTCTAATGAAGATATTCTTGTAAAATAGAAAATGAAAGCACCAAAAAAATTATCAAAACCAGAAAATTGGCAAGACTTTGAAACACTATGTAAAAAGTTATGGTGAGAAATTTGGAAGTGTGAAGAAATCAAAAAGAATTGAAGACAATGACAAAATCAGAGTTGAGTTGATGTATATTGAGTTCCCAAAAATGAAATAGAATATTACTGAATTCAATGTAAATGAAAAGATGATTACATTAACTCCAGATTAAACGAGAAAGAGATTGATGAAGAAATAGAAAAAGCGAAAAACTTTAAGCCAAAACTGAAAAAATACTACTTCGCTACAACTGGGAATAAAGATGTTGAAATTGAAGAATATGTCAGAAAAAAGAATATAGAACATATTAATACATGACTTTTTGAAATACACCTATTTTCTTGGGAAGATATAGTTGATTTGATTAATGAAAACCTAAATACTTACAGGTATTATGTCGATAGCATTAACTTCAAAGATGAGTTCGATATTGAATTGGTTTTTACTAATTGAGAAAGTAATATAGATATTGAAGTATATTTTTCAGAAAAAACAAAGAAATTTATCTATAAAGAACCTGTAAGAAAAATATACTGAAACCCTGATTTATCTTCAATAATTAAGAGTTTACAATTAAACCATCCTTATTTTTCATGAGAAGATAGATGAGAAAATAAGAGTTGGTGAACTATTCGTTTAGCATTAAGGAATAAATGAACAAAACAATTAGAAAATTATAAAATTAATTTATTCTTTTCATGAAGTATTGAAATTTTAGAAAAAGAAAGAAATTACTTATATATTTCACCACAGAGAGAGTATGATGTATTTCTATTTAATGAAAGTAAACAATGAACATTAAAGCCATTAAGTAATAAACCTTTAGTCCCCAAAGATACTTACTATTTTGATGATATTGATTTTAAGCCCACAATATGATGATGAAAGATTTATATTGATTGGACTTTGGTATCGTCGCATTTTAGTAAAAAATGAAGATTGGAAATAAATACAATAACAAATATTATAAAAGAAGAAGAAAATATTGAAGTAAAGAATATAAAAGAAGTTGGAGAGAAAATAAGTATCGAAGATTTTTATAAAAAATCTAACTCTCTCAATGAGGCTGGTCT
>CAZAIW010000249.1:0-2768 GCA_964485285.1 uncultured Burkholderiaceae bacterium
ACACTGCTGGCCTTGGCTTGGTGCATTGGCGCGGCAGATAAACGCTGAGTGTTGGAACGCAGCAAATCATCAACTAACGTTGACTCACCACCTCCTATATCTATGACAGATGCAGTGGAGTCGGGGCACAACTCTTGGATCAACCTAAGGGACTCGCTCAAGTGAGGCGCATACCAACTGACCGCATCAAACTGTTTGTTGCGGTACACGTTTTCCCAATGATCAGATCCTTGCATAACGCCACCCCTCTTAGAAACTATTATGGACAATAATATTAGACATTACTTATTTAAAACCTGTGTTCACACGCTTATTAAGCGGGCAACAGCGCCTGATCTTTCTGACAATCGCCATCGTGTTGCACGTAGTGGTCGCGATTAGCGCGAGCCAACATTTATTGACACTTCGGCAACCAACTAAAACGCCTGATCAAGAGGTTGAGGTCTTTTTCATCAAGACAGAACTACAGCCCAAGATTGAACCTTCGCTTGATCGGTCTATCACTAAGCAGGAGGCAGCACTCACCCAAGCGATTTCAGAAAAGCTACCCGCGACTATGGCTGCACCTTCTGCACCCACCGCTGAAGAATGGACATTCGCCTCCAAGTACACAAATAAAAACAGCAAAGGCTATCGCCATAGCTGGTGCCAGCAAGTTCGCAGCATGATGGGCACAGCTATTGAGGGACCTGATCAAGGTGAAGTTCGCTTTCGCATCGAGATAGCGCCAAACGGCACATTGGCAAAACTCGACACGCTATGGAGTACCTCAGCACATGCTGAAAAACTGGCTCGTAAAGCCATCCAAAACATGCCAGCATTGCCTCCTACTCCTACAGGCAAACCTTTGATTTTTGAGAAAACAATTTCGTTTTCCCCTTTTGCATCAGACGGCCCACCAACCTACAAAGACGACTGCCTGCCGGACACACCTGCTTTTAAAAATCCGTTTGCTTGGGATGGCAAATCTGAGCAGGTGAAAGCTCAGCCCGCCCCCACAGAGCCTAAGCTTGACGCTCAGGCCATGGAAGAGTGCCTGCGACAGTTACCCAAAGACACATTGGAAGCCGAAATGGCTCGCGACCAACGCATCATGGACCAATGGGGCAGTAGCAAAACTGGCCGATGATGTACTGATTAAACGCAGCAGGAATTTCCATCCTCTTTAATTCCTAGTGCCTTAAATATCTTCCCAGCTGGACAAAAGCCTGTAAATCCAGATTGAAACAAATTCAATCCAACAAATGCGCAAAGCCACAGCCAGCTAGGCGAACTCAGATCAACTTGTCCATTTAAATGAGCAAGGGCTAAACCCAGTGTCACCATGAAGCCTGCCATGATGCTGATTAGTTTATTGACGGTCATTTTCCACTCCAATTAAAAATAAAACTGTGCTCTCATAAATTATTCAAGAGAGCGTCCCTCGCCTTTTTCCTCAACCGTCTGTCCATCACGAATGTGATAAATGCGTTTGAAGGTTGGGATGATCTTTTCATCATGTGTTACGACGATGATGGCTGTCTGTGCGAGACGGGCCATGTCATTCAGAATTCGAATCACAGAAAGAGCACGTTCGCTGTCAAGAGGTGCTGTAGGCTCATCAGCCAGAATTACAGGCGGTTTGTTTGCCAACGCACGAGCAATAGACACTCGTTGCTGCTCACCACCAGATAGCTGCGATGGTTCAGCCTTTGCGCGGTGCAACACATCTAAAGATGTCAACAACTCAAGCGCCCGTTGCCTTGCAAGTTCATTGGGAACACCAGCCAACATTGGCAACAAAGCAACGTTATCTGTCACGTCCAAAAAAGGAATCAGATAAGGCGCTTGGAACACAAAACCAATACGATCGCGTCGCAAGGTTCGTAAATCTGGAATCTTCCATCCGTTGTCATAGATAACTTCATCGCCTAAAGTCATTCGCCCTGACGTGGGCTCAATGATGGCCCCCAAGCATTTGAGAAGCGTACTTTTACCTGAGCCAGAAGGGCCAACAAGTCCAACCACCTCACCCGCTGAAACTTGCATGTTGACGTTCTTCAAAGCCTCGACCGCAGTGTCTCCATGCCCGTAGACTTTGCGTAGGTTTTCAATAAGGATGCCACCTGTCTTGTATGTCATTTCGTACACCTCAACTGATGGCCTGAGCCGGATCAACAAGTAAGGCAACACGAATAGCCATCGTGCTAGCCAATGCGCAAATAAGCATCGTGGCCCCAAAACCCACAATCGCATCTTGCGTCAGAAGCAAAACAAACTTAGGAAATACTGGTGCCCAAATCGTGGCAGCAACTTTGCCCACCACAAATCCAATCACACCTAAACCCAATGCTTGCTGCAAGATCATGGCCGCGATGGTGACGTTATGTGTACCGATCAATTTCAGAACAGCAATCTCTCGAATCTTTCCAAGAGTCATCGTGTAGATGATGAAAGCCACGATTGCTGCACTCACAACAGCAAGGATGACTAAAAACATACCAATTTGTTTGGCTGATGTTGCAATCAATTTCTCAATCAGGATTTCTTCCATGTCTGCACGAGTGAATACGGTCAGATGCTTCCAGCGGCGAATAGGTTCAGCCACATGATCGGCAGACCACCCATCTGACACTCGCACTAAGACCGCATTGACATTACGACTACTGGTTTGTAAGTTTTGTACAGCTTCTAGCAAACCGGGTACTGCTGGCCTATTGAACGCACCATTTACGGTAGTTCGCACACGGTCGTGCACGAATTACTCGTTGTCTTTAATGAAAATAGCT
>CAZAIW010000250.1:0-2758 GCA_964485285.1 uncultured Burkholderiaceae bacterium
CCTCTGGCACCACCATGAAGCCTATCTATGCAGCGGCCAAGCGTGCCACCAAAAAACGGGTGGTCTATGCCGAAGGTGAAGAGGAACGCATTTTGCGTGCGATCCAAATTGTGGTGGACGAGGGACTGGCGCACCCCACACTGGTCGGCCGCCCATCGGTCATTGCAGAGCGCATCGAAAAATTTGGACTACGCCTGAAGCAAGGGCAAGATTACGATGTAGTCAATGTGGAGCACGACGAGCGTTATCACGACTTTTGGCAGACCTACCACAAGCTGACCGAACGCAAAGGCGTGACCGAGCAGTTGGCAAAAATCGAGATGCGGCGACGCCTCACCTTGATCTCAGCAATGATGCTCAGTAAAGGCTACGTTGACGGCATGATCTGCGGTACATGGGCAACAACGGGGCACCACCTCGCCTATATCGATCAAGTCATTGGCAAGCGCACGGGCGTGAGCACCTACGCCTGCATGAACGGGCTGATGCTACCCAACCACCAAGTCTTTATTGTTGACACCCATGTCAATTACGACCCAAGCGCCGAGCAGTTAGCCGAAATCACCATCATGGCGGCGCACGAGATGCAACGCTTTGGTGTCAAACCCAAAGCCGCCTTGCTCTCGCACAGTAACTTTGGCTCTAGCCAAAACCCAAGCGCCATCAAGATGCGTCAAACCCTCGAGCTGCTGCGCGTACAAGCGCCATGGCTGGAGGTGGACGGCGAGATGCACGGTGATGTAGCGCTAGATGAGGTAGCTCGCCGCGCCCTCATGCCCAATAACACCTTGACCGGTGAAGCGAATTTGCTCGTCATGCCCAACATTGATGCGGCCAACATTGCGTACAACCTACTCAAGACGGCAGCGGGCGGCAATATCGCCGTAGGCCCTGTGTTGCTAGGTGCCGCCAAGCCGGTGCATATTTTGACTTCCAGCACAACCGTGCGGCGCATCGTCAACATGACAGCGCTCACGGTGGCCGATGTCAACGCCGGGCGCTAGGCTGGGTGCGCAAGCCACGAATCTATTTGTGGCACTTCATACGCTTGCGAAACATCTTGGGTTCAACGGGTGAGCCACTTGCCCACAGCCCCATCCTAGCTTGTCTCGCCGCCGTTTCTTGTGCGCCATAAGCGCCCAAAGACTGGCGGTAGTGGTTAGACCATGCGTGGCCACTGGACACCAACCAAGCACCAAGGTCTTGCCCTTGATCGCTGACTTTGGCAATCATGCGCCCATAGCGATCACGCGCCTTGCTGCTCACGCTAACGGTGTGGTGTAGCACCCGACTAGCCAGCGCCGATTGCGCCGCCTTACCATAGTCTTGGCAAATTTCGGGGGCATCAATGCCTTGAATGCGCACATCAATAGCCGCACCACCACGATCTGACTGCACCCACATCGTGTCGCCATCGGTCACGTGCGTGACCACAGCCGTAAAGGCTTTAGATGCCTTCGCGCTCGCTCGCTTACTGGCATGCGTAACAGCTGCATAACCATGCGACCAAGCTTGCGCAGTCGGCGCTAGAGACACGCCGCACAGCAGCGCGGCGATAATCGCGGGGAAATTTTGAAGCAATCGTTTATTCATTCAACTATTCTAAAGATCACTACCCTCATGGCCGTTAACCTCCCCCTCATTCAAGCCCTCGATTTAAAGCCCGTGCACGGTGTCCGATTAGGCGTTGCCCAAGCCGGGATTCGCAAAGCCGGCCGCGACGATCTCACTGTCATCCTCTTGCCAGAGGGCAGCTCGGTTGCAGGCGTGTTCACACAAAATCGGTTTTGCGCCGCCCCTGTACAAATTTGCCAAGAGGTACTAGGAGCGCAGCGAAGCAAGGTTCGAGCACTGCTCATCAACACGGGAAACGCCAATGCGGGCACAGGATTAGAAGGCATGATGGCCGCTAGGTCTTGCTGTGAAAGGCTTGCCGAGCACCTTGGCCTGCAAGCCTTGCAAGTATTGCCCTTCTCGACAGGGGTCATCATGGAACCACTCCCCGTGGATCGCGTGATCGCCGGTATACCCGCTGCCATTGCTAACGCAACAGAGGACAACTGGTACCGCGCCGCACACGCCATCATGACCACCGACACCCAGGCCAAAGCCAAGAGTGTGCAGATCACCATTGATCAACAACTTGTCACGCTAACGGGCATCAGCAAAGGTGCCGGCATGATTCGTCCCAATATGGCGACCATGCTGGGCTACATCGCTACCGATGCCAACATGGATGCCGATGTGTTGCAAGCCCTCACCAACGAAGTGGCGAACGCATCGTTTAATCGCATCAGCGTTGATGGTGACACGTCAACCAACGACTCATTCATCGTGATGTCCAGCTGCACCAGCACCATGCCGCGCATCACCAGCCTAGATAGTCCTGCCTGCAAAGCCTTTGCCCGTGCCTTGCTCGAAATCGCGCAATACCTCGCGCACAGCATCGTGCGCGACGGTGAAGGAGCCACCAAGTTCATCACGGTCACCGTTGAAGGCGGGCGAACGACGGAAGAATGCGTCAAAGTGGGCTACGCGATCGCGCACTCGCCACTGGTTAAAACCGCTTTTTTCGCCAGTGACCCCAACCTTGGCCGCATCTTGGCGGCTGTTGGCTATGCGGGTATTGCAGACCTCGATCAAAGCAAAATCGATTTGTATTTGGATGATGTCTGTGTTGCCAAACAGGGTGGACGCTATCTTGACTACCAAGAGGCAGATGGTCAGCGCGTGATGAAACAGTCCGAGATTACCGTGC
>CAZAIW010000251.1:0-2754 GCA_964485285.1 uncultured Burkholderiaceae bacterium
GCCGCGCAGCATGGGCGCGAGCGTGTGTTCAAAGTTATCGAGTGCAATGTCGGCAATAAAGCCAAGTCGCCCTTGGTTGATGCCAATCACCGGAACCCCCAGCGTTGCCAATTGCCGCGCCGCAGCCAGCATGGTGCCGTCACCGCCCACCACCACGGCAAGGTCAATTTGCCCATTTTGCAGTGTGGCAATTTCTGCGGTGACCACGCGGCAACCCATGCGCACGAGGGCGCTTTGCACATCGGTCAACGCCTTGGCCGTGCCGGCTGGCAAGGTGCCCGATGCGGTGGGTGGTTTGCCGATGAGAAGGATGTTTTTAAACATGGTAATAGTGTAAAGCCCACCGATACGCTGGATTTTGTGAATGCGCTTGTTGCCAAGCGCAAATGACCGCCATTCCTCTTGGCCAAAGGTCGCCCTTTGGCTCGGTGCTACCTACCCGTTGATGCTGCTGCTGGGCACAGTGATGCGGCTCTCGCCCCACCCGATCAACCTACTTGGTATTGCTGCGCGTAGAGATTGCCCGTTTCACCCGGCATCCTAACTTGCGCTAGGACACCGACTCGTCTCTGTTGCTCTAATCCGCACCTCACGGTGGAGAGGTGTTACCTCCTACGCTGCCCAAGTGCAGTCCAGACGTTCCTCCAGTGCCGTGTTTCCACGAATTGCACCAGCGGCGGTCTGGTGGACTTTACGCAGCTGATTGTAGGGCGGCGATGCGCTGCTCGATGGGTGGGTGGCTCGCAAACAGACTACCGAGTCCGCCCGTAATGCCCATAGCAGCAACGCTTTTGGGCAACTCACCAGCCGAGAGGCTGCCCAGTCGCCGCAGCGCTTGGATCATCGGCTCCTTATGGCCCATGATCTGCGCCGAGCCGCTGTCAGCCCTGAACTCGCGTTGACGCGAAAACCAAGCCACCACCATGCCCGCCAAAAAGCCAAAGAGCAAGTCCAAAACAAGCGTCGTGATCATGTAACCGATGCCAGGGCCGCTGTTGTCGTCCCCCTTGCGCATGGCCGAGTCCACCACGTAGCCAATGGCCCGTGAAGCAAAGACCACAAAGGTGTTCATCACGCCTTGAATGAGCGTCATCGTCACCATGTCTCCATTGGCGATGTGCGCTACCTCGTGCGCCAGCACGGCCTCCACCTCTTCGTGCGTCATGCTCTGTAACAGCCCGGTCGATACTGCCACCAACGCATCGTTTTTAAACGCGCCTGTGGCAAAGGCGTTGGGCTCACCCTCGTAGATGGCAACCTCAGGCATGGCAATGCCAGCGCGGTCGGCATGACGCTGCACCACGCCCAGCAACCAAGCCTCGTCTTGATTGCCCGGCTGCGTGATCACTTGTGCGCCCGTGCTCCATTTGGCCATGGGTTTTGACAGTAGCAGCGAAATGCCCGCGCCAATAAAGCCCGTCGCCAGCGAATAGGCCAGCAAGGTGCCAAGATCAATACCGTGTGGCCCGATGTAGCGGTTCAGTCCAAACAGTGAGCAAACCACGCCCAGTACCACCATCACCGCAATGTTGGTAAGAACAAAAAGAAAGATACGTTTCATATCAAAAACTCCTAAAGTTTGAGTGAAAAATAAAATGGTTGCGGGAGGCACAAATTCAAGTCACATCTGACTTGACGGACGCGCTTGTTGGTCGCTGATTGCGCCAGCCCACCCACAGCACGCTGCTGACGGCAGTAACATAGAGGATGCCTTGCAGCCAACCCTCTATGGCAAACCAGTGCTCAAGTGCAGGTTCACCTAGCATCATCTTCACGGCTGTCCACGCCAAAATAGCACCGCCTAGCGTGATGATTTTTGGAAAACGCTCCACCAGCTTGAGCACCAATTGACTGCCAAACATGATGATGGGAACGCTGATTAGCAAGCCGATGACGACCAGCCAGATATTGCCGTGCGCAGCGCCACCAACGGCCAGCACGTTTTCAATGCCCATGGCGGTATCGGCTAGCACAATCGTTGTCACGGCTTGGCGCAAACTGGCGTCTGGGTTGACGTGGATGTGCTCGGCCTTCGCATCTTGCGATCTGACCAGCTTGAACGCGATGTACAGCAGCAGCGCACCACCCACGAGCAAAAAGCCCGGTATCTTGAGCAGCCACACCACAAAAATGGACGCAATCGCTCGCACTCCTACAGCTGCAAGGCTGCCCCAAATCAACACCTTGCGCTGCATGGATACGGGGACTTGCTTGGCGGCCAGCGCAATCACAATCGCGTTATCACCCGCCAAGGCAAGATCAATTAAAACGATGGCAAACAGTGCCGATAGAAAAGTGCTGCTGGTCAGTTCGGTGAGCGTCATGAGCTCCATATGGTTCTCCTTCAAGACTATGGTCTCAGTCTTGCTCGGCAGACTTATGCGCCCAATGCGTACAAGCTGCTGCGTTGCCGGGCTGATGATGCATCAGCCGTATTGACGACAGCGCGTCACCAACGACTGGTAACAAGAGCTACTCCCCGATAGCGGCGAGTGTAGCAGTTACTTTTGCTTCATAAAATTACATGGATTCCGTTCGTACATATCGCTACTTCAGCAACCCCGCCAGCGCCCGCCCTGTGTGCGAGTTGCTCTTCACCACATCCTCTGGCGTGCCGGCGCACACCACGCGCCCGCCCTCCTTACCGCCTTCGGGGCCCATATCGATCACCCAATCAGCCTCGGCGATCACGTCCAAGTCGTGCTCGATCACGACCACGCTATGTCCCGCATCCACCAAACGATGCAGCACACG
>CAZAIW010000252.1:0-2747 GCA_964485285.1 uncultured Burkholderiaceae bacterium
CGTTGACCGTGAATGCTTCCAGCAGTGGTAACACCAGCGTGGTGGGGACATCTAACAGCGGCGAGGGTGTTTCGGTTGATGCCACAACAGCGCTAAACAACACCGGCACGGGCAATGTGTCGCTCATCTCGCGTGTGCTCACGGGTACGCAAGATGGCCTCAGCCTTGCCAACTTGACCATGACCAACAGCAACGCCAGTGGCACGATCTATTTGGCCGGTACGGCCAACGGCGGCATTGGTGTTAACTTCTCGGGCGTTAACTTAAGCGTGGCAACAGGCAACCTCACGGTTGCTGGCTCAAGTAGCAGCGGCGCGGGTGTGAGTTTGGGAAGCAGCCTTGTTAACAGCGGCAATGGCACGCTAACGGTACTGGGGTCGTCGAATGCGAATGACGGTGTTTACGCCAACAGTTCACTTTTGGTGGTTAATAACGGAACCAGTGGTTCGGTTGCTGTCGTGGGCAATAGCAGCAATGGTGCGAGTGCCAGCGGTGTTAATTCGACGGTGGATTTGGATATAAGAAATAGCTCGAATGGCAATCTGACCGTGCAAGGCTCAAGCAAATGGATGGGGGTGCAGGTCTTGGGCGCTAATAATCTTACCAATAGCGGCAATGGCACGTTGGCTTTTACCGGGCTGTCTAACACTTGGCGTGGCATTAGTGTGATGGGGTCAACCGTCAATATCATCAATAACGGCACCAGCGGTGTGCTAAATGTTACGGGTTGCGTCTCCAACGGCTCAGGGTCTGGTTTCCAATACGCAGGTGCAGGCGCGGTCACGATTCAAGCTTCCTCAAGCGGCAATACGAGCCTGTCAGGCTCGACCACACAAGGCTATGGTGTCTATTTTGCGAATGCGGTCACCATGAACAATACCGGGGCGGGTAACTTGTCCGTTGCGGGCGCAACCTGTACATCTATAGTTGGTGCTTCCAGCGTCTCGGCGGGTGCGGTCACTATGACCAATAGCAATGCCAGTGGCGTGGTCTCGCTCAGTGGCGTGTCAAATGCGAGTATCGGCATAGATGTAACGAGTCTATCTGTTTGTTCGAGCGGCCAAGCGGCGGTGGTTTACGGGTCAAGTCAGGCCAGAAAAGGGGTGTCGACGGGTTCGTTAACCTTGTCCAATTTGGGTAACGGGACGTTATCGGTAGCAGGTTCCAGTAACGCAGTTGATGGGATTTGTGTCAGCTCGGCATCGATGGTTAATAACGGTACCAGTGGTTCGGTTGCCGTCGTCGGTAACGCCAGCAATGGCGCGGGCAGCGGGGTCAATATCACCGGGGCGTTGACCGTGAATGCTTCCAGCAGTGGTAACACCAGCGTGGTGGGGACATCTAACAGCGGCGAGGGTGTTTCGGTTGATGCCACAACAGCGCTAAACAACACCGGCACGGGCAATGTGTCGCTCATCTCGCGTGTGCTCACGGGTACGCAAGATGGCCTGAGTCTTGCCAACTTGACCATGACCAACAGCAACGCCAGTGGCACGATTTATTTGGCAGGTACGGCCAATGACGGCATTGGTGTTAACTTCTCGGGCGTTAACTTAAGCGTGGCGACAGGCAACCTCACGGTTGCTGGCTCAAGTAGCAGCGGTTACGGCGTGAGCTTGGGTAGCAGCTTGGTTAACAGTGGCAATGGCACGTTGAATGTGCAGGGGGTATCCAACAATCTGCATGGGGTGTATAGCGGCAATGCTTTGACTATTGTCAACAACGGCACCAGCGGCAACATCTGGGTCTCAGGCAATTCCAGCTACTCTACGGCTACCACTATAGCCGCGCTTGTCGTTAATAGTTCGTCAAGCGGCAGTGTGCAGTTGAGTGGCTCGTCGAGCGATTGGCATGGGTTTATTGTGAACAGCGCAAACCTTAATAGTACGGGCAATGGCAATATCACGCTTTCGGGCATTAGTAATGGCGCGAATAAGGGGTTAATCGTCAATAGTGGCAGTGGCATAACAGCCGCCAGTAATGCGAATGGCTCGATTGGTTTGTATGGCACATCGTCCAGCGGCATAGGGTTTACTTTTTCTATTGGTTTTGTCAAGGTACTCGCAGGCAACCTCACGGCGAGTGGCTCAAGTAACAGCGGTCAGGGTGTGACTTTGGGCGGCAGCGTTGTTAACAGTGGTAACGGCACGTTGATGGTACTGGGGTCGTCAAAGACAAGTGACGGCGTTTATGCAGGTAGCAATGTGGCGATTGTCAATAACGGCACCAGTGGCTCGGTTGCCGTCGTCGGTAACGCCAGCAATGGCGCGGGCAGCGGGGTCAATATCACCGGGGCGTTGACCGTCAACGCCTCCAGCAGCGGTAACACCAGCTTAGTGGGTACGTCTAACAGCGGCGAGGGTGTTTCGGTTGATACCACAACAGCGCTAAACAACACCGGCACGGGCAATGTGTCACTCATCTCGCGTGTGCTCACGGGTACGCAAGATGGCCTGAGTCTTGCCAACTTGACCATGACCAACAGCAACGCCAGTGGCACGATTTATTTGGCAGGTACGGCCAATGACGGCATTGGTGTTAACTTCTCGGGCGTTAACTTAAGCGTGGCGACAGGCAACCTCACGGTTGCTGGCTCAAGTAGCAACGGTTACGGCGTGAGCTTGGGTAGCAGCTTGGTTAACAGTGGCAATGGCACGCTGACGGTACTCGGATCATCGAATACTTATAGCGCTATTTACGGTAACAGCAGCGGCCTTTCGCTCATTAACAATGGCACCAGCGGCGTG
>CAZAIW010000253.1:0-2719 GCA_964485285.1 uncultured Burkholderiaceae bacterium
CCTTTAAGCCCGCCTCGCTGATCGGTGCCAAAGCCGTGGCTCCTGAGCTACCACGTGGGCTGCTGCTCGATGAGCTATGGGATGGCTGGTTAGGTGTGGCGACCGAGCTGGACTGCGCCATCGTCACTTGCAACTACAAACTGTGGAATAAAAAAACCTTGGCTGCGGTGAAAGCGCAAGGGATGCGCTGCGGCAGCTATACCGTGAACGATGAGGCGCAGGTCAAGCGTTTGCTGGCGCTTGGCGTTGACTGTATTTACACCGACCGAGTCGATTTATTTTCGCCTGCTCCATAACTGCATCGCGCTGCAAGCCACAACCAGCAAGGTGTACGAAAGCATCTTGCCGTCAACCCCAAATAGGATAAGGCCTGCAAGCAAGGCGGCGACTCCAACCAAGCTACCAAACAACCAGTTGCGGCGCACGCTACGCCAGCTAGAGCGTCGCCCCCACAGCGCCAGTGCCCCGCTAACAAACAAGGCGGGCAGCACAAAATTGATGAGGTGGTTGATGGCAATCCAAGCGGACATAAGCTCAAATTTTATAATCAAGGTTTACGCTCAACTCAATGTCAGACACCTCCCGTCTTTGGACCCTCGGACTTAATCATGAAAGTGCGCCGCTCGATGTACGTGCGCGCTTAGCTTTTGCGTCCGCCGAACTGGGGCATCGACTGGCAGATGTGCGTGCCTCTAGCGCCGGATTGACCGAGGCGTTGCTGCTGTCCACCTGCAATCGCACCGAACTGTATGCCTTGGGCGATGAGTCCAGCCGCGCCGCTGTGCTGGCATGGTTAGCCAAAGTCAGTCATACACCGCTGGAGCATTTGCGCACGCACCTGTACATCCATGAGAGCGACACCGCCGCCCGGCACGCGCTGCGCGTGGCATCGGGGCTGGACTCGATGGTGCTGGGCGAGCCGCAAATTTTGGGGCAAGTCAAAGAAGCCGTGCGTGCTGCGCAGGATGCCAGCACCTTGGGCCCCACACTGCACCACCTCTTCAAACAAGCCTTTGCGGTGGCCAAAGATGTGCGCACCCATACCGAAATTGGTGCGCACAGCATCAGCATGGCGGCGGCTAGTACGCGCCTTGCCAGCAATGTGTTTGAAGACTGGCAGCACACCCGCGTGCTGCTTGTTGGCGCGGGCGAGATGATCGAACTGTGCGCCGCGCACTTTGCCGCCAAAAACCCAAGGCGCATGGTGGTCGCTAACCGCACCATGAACCGCGCAACCGCGCTGGCGGGGCGTTTTAGCACCGCCTCGCTGCGCATCGAGACGCTGATGCTCTCCGAGCTACCACTGCATTTGCACGAGTTCGATGTAGTGGTCAGCAGCACCGCTAGCACACTGCCCATCATCGGACTGGGTGTCGTGCAGCACGCCATCAAGCGGCGCAAACACCGCCCGATGGTGATGGTTGATCTGGCCGTGCCGCGCGATATTGAACCCGAAGTCAAAGCGCTGAGCGATATTTACCTCTACACCGTGGACGACTTGTCGGCAGTGGTGCAGACCAACATGGCGAACCGAGCCGCCGCCGTGGGAGCTGCCGAAAAACTAGTTGAAGAAGGCGTGTCGGGTTTCACCGCTTGGCTGCAAAGCCGCACCACCAGCGTGCCCAAAATTCAGGCGCTACACGAGCAAGCCGCCGCTTGGCAAACGGCCGAAATTGAGCGCGTTAAAAAACAATTCTTCAAAGAAGCAGATTGGTCCCAGGCCAATGTCGATAAGGCCTTAGAGACCTTGTCGCGTAATCTATCCAACAAATTTTTGCACGCCGCCATTTTGCAAATCAAACAATCCAACGAGGCCACGTGAAAGCATTTCTACGCAAACAACTGATGCGCACCCAAGAGCGCTTGATGGATTTAGAGAGCCTCCTCAACAGCCCCGACATCATGGCCAACCCAAGCGAATACCGACGTCTGGGCAAAGAGCACGCCGAAGTCACCCCCACCGCAGGCCGTTACCAGCGGTACTTACAGCGCGAAGCCGATCTAAAAGCCGCGCAAGAAATGATCGCCAGCGCCAGCGATGACCCCGAAATGCTAGAGATGGCACGCGAAGAAATCGATGCTGCACAGCAAGAGCTCGTGCAGCTAGAGGACGAATTGCAGCGCCTCTTGCTGCCCAAAGACCCAGACGATGCCAGGAACGCTTTTGTCGAAATTCGTGCAGGCACGGGCGGCGACGAGTCGGCGCTGTTCGCGGGCGACCTCATGCGCATGTACACGCGCTACTTTGACACGCAAGGCTGGCGCACCGAAGTGATGAGCGAAAACGCCAGCGAACTGGGCGGCTACAAAGAAGTCGTGCTGCGCGTGGAGGGCGCTAACGCCTACGGCAAACTCAAGTTCGAGTCCGGCGGGCACCGCGTCCAGCGCGTACCCACCACCGAGACCCAAGGCCGCATCCACACCAGCGCGTGTACCGTTGCCGTCATGCCCGAGCCCGACGAGCAAGCGGCCATCACACTCAACCCCGCCGACCTGCGCATCGACACCTTTCGCGCCAGCGGTGCGGGCGGACAGCACATCAACAAAACCGACTCCGCCGTGCGCGTGGTGCATCTGCCCACGGGCATCGTCGCCGAGTGCCAAGACGGACGCAGCCAACACAGCAACAAAGCCAAGGCGCTGCAAGTGTTGCAGGCACGCATTGCAGAAAAAGAACGCTCCGAGCGCGCCGCCAAAGAAGCCGCGCTGCGCAAAGGAC
>CAZAIW010000254.1:0-2700 GCA_964485285.1 uncultured Burkholderiaceae bacterium
AGCGCTCGCTAAAAATGAGGCGCAACTGGCTGATCCAAAATCTGAGCGTAAAGCCGACGAGTTAACCCCCAAATATGCGCGTAACGTTTACCGTGCACGTGAAGAACACAAAGATATTTTGGTCGTCATCGGCATCTGTACGCATCTAGGGTGCTCACCGACCGACCGCTTGGTGGCTGGGCCTCAGCCCTCGCTCCCCGATGATTGGAATGGAGGCTTCCTCTGTCCATGTCATGGCTCCACATTTGACTTGTCGGCGCGTGTTTATAAAAACAAGCCCGCACCTGACAACATGGAAGTGCCGCCTTACATGTATTTGTCGGACACGAAAATTCTTATTGGCGACGACAAAGCCGCTGCTTAATCTGGGAGACTAAACCATCATGGCTGAAATGAAAGAAATCTCCGCAAATGCATCTGCTGGTGCCAAGTTGCTCAATTGGGTCGATAACCGCTTCCCACTAACTAAGCTCTTAGAAGAGCATGTCACAAAATACTACGCACCCAAAAACTTTAATTTTTGGTATGCGTTTGGCTCCCTCGCTTTGGTGGTGCTCGTGCTGCAAATTGTCACGGGCATCTTCCTGACCATGCACTACAAGCCCGATGCCAATTTAGCCTTTGCATCGGTTGAGTACATCATGCGTGATGTCTCGGCAGGTTGGTTTATTCGCTATATGCACTCCACCGGCGCTTCCGCATTTTTTATTGTGGTTTATTTGCACATGTACCGTGGTTTGATGTATGGCAGCTACCGTAAACCGCGTGAGCTGATCTGGATTTTTGGTTGTGCGATCTTCTTGTGTTTGATGGCTGAAGCATTCTTTGGCTACTTGTTGCCTTGGGGGCAGATGAGTTACTGGGGTGCACAGGTGATTGTGAACTTGTTCGCCGCAGTGCCCTTTATCGGGCCAGACTTAGCCCTGCTCATTCGCGGTGATTATGTGGTGGGCGATGCAACGCTGAATCGTTTCTTTGCCTTTCACGTGATTGCTATTCCTCTGGTTCTGATCGGCCTAGTGGTGGCGCACATCATGGCGCTGCACGAGGTGGGGTCGAACAATCCCGATGGCGTGGACATTAAAGCGAACAAAGATGCTGCCGGTATTCCCCTTGATGGCATCCCCTTTCATCCGTACTACACCGTGCACGACATCTTTATGTTGGCGGTGTTTTTGTTGGTGTTTTTTGCGATTGTTTTCTTCGCACCCGAGATGGGCGGGTACTTTCTGGAGTACAACAACTTTATTCCAGCTGACCCGCTGAAAACGCCTGCGCACATCGCCCCTGTTTGGTACTTCACCGCGTTTTATTCGATGCTTCGTGCAACCAACGACGTGCTGGTCAATCTGTTTTGCTTGATTGCGGCAGGTGCCGCCGTCTGGACATACGTGAAGTCGAGTCTGTCGAAAAATCTCAAGCTTGTCGTCCTCATCGCGGCTCTTGTGGCTTGTGTGCTGCTCAAAACATTCGATGCCAAGTTTTGGGGCGTGGTGGTCATGGGTGGTGCCGTGGTGATTTTGTTTTTCCTGCCATGGCTGGATAAGAGTCCCGTCAAGTCGATTCGGTATCGCCCCAGCTGGCATAAATGGCTGTACGGCGTGTTTGTTATGTTCTTTGTGGTGCTGGGCTATTTAGGCATTCAAGCACCTACAACGGTGGGCACCTTGATTGCACAACTCGGTACGCTTTACTACTTTGGCTTTTTCTTGCTGATGCCTTGGTGGAGCAGGCTGGGTACGTTTAAAGCCGTGCCTGATCGCGTTACTTTTACGGCTCATTGATAAGGGAGAACAACTATGAAAAAAATCTTGGCACTTCTCCTTTCGCTTGGCTTGGCTTTGGGTGCGTTAACTGCATCGGCCAACGAAGGTGGTATCCAGTGGGATAAAGCACCCAATCGAACCAACGATCAAGTGGCTTTGCAAAATGGTGCGAAACTCTTTGTGAACTATTGCCTCAATTGCCACTCAGCAGCTTTCATGCGCTACAACCGCATGACCGAAATTGGTCTGACAGAAAAACAAATCAAAGAGAATTTGCTGTTTGGATCGAGCAAAATTGGCGAGACCATGAAGTCTGCGATTGACCCAGCGCAGGCCAAAGAATGGTTTGGCGGCAACCCACCTGATCTCAGCGTGATCACACGTTCACGCTCCGATGGTAGCCGTGGGTCGGGCGCTGACTATGTGTACACGTATTTGCGCAGTTACTACCCAGACGACACCAAACCCACGGGCTGGAATAACCACGCATTCCCCAGTGTCGGTATGCCGCACGTGCTCTGGGAGTTGCAACGCGACTTGAAGCCAGTTGAATACGACCAAGCGGTGGGTGATTTGGTTGGGTTTATGCAATGGATGGCAGAGCCAGCGCAGAATAAACGCATTCAATGGGGCGTGATCGTCTTGATTTTTCTCGGCATCTTCACGTTCATTGCTTGGCGTTTGAATGCTGCTTACTGGAAAGACGTGAAATAGTTTCGTCTCTTCTGTGAGGTGTATTGAAAGCGGCTGCACATTCGCAGCCGCTGGTCTTTTTAAGGGGATATTTTTATGATGGTTTTGTACTCGGGCACAACTTGCCCTTTTTCGCATCGCAGCCGGTTTGTGTTGTTTGAGAAAGGTATGGACTTTGAGATTCGTGATGTGGACCTCTATAACAAACCTGAGGACATTGCGGTCATGAACCCTTATGCGC
>CAZAIW010000255.1:0-2697 GCA_964485285.1 uncultured Burkholderiaceae bacterium
AGCAGTCGGTTTTTATTTCAGCCAGTTGGCGACTTTGAGGTTGGGAATTCGACGATATTCGTTGTCGTTGCGATGGCGTGACTTACCCCTGCGCCACAGGGCGCGAGGGATCGGAGCACCAGTCACTCCAGCTGCCGGCGTACAGCGTGGTCAGGCCAAAACCCGCCACCGCCATGGCCAGCACGTTGGGCAGCGCACTAACGCCCGAGCCGCAGTGGTGCACGGTTTGTGCGGGATCGCGCCCTGCAAGCAACTGGTCAAACTCGATGCGTAATTGAGCCGCTGGTTTGAAGCGTCCGCTCGCATCAAAATTGTGTGTGAAGGGGCGGTTCAGCGCCGAGGGGATGTGCCCCGCAACGGGATCGAGTGGCTCGACTTCGCCTTTAAACCGAGGCGCGGCGCGGGCATCTACGATGGCAGCCTGTACAGAGCCGATGCGGGGTGCTACAAAGGTCGAATCTACCAAGGCAACCCGTGGCAGGCCAAGTGTGAATTGACCTCTAGGCCGATTGGCCTCGCAGCCCTTTGCCAGTGTGGCCTGCAAGGCAGCATAGGTTTGAAATCCGCCGTCCAGCACAGCGACGCGCTCGTGTCCCAGCCATTGGAGCATCCACCACATGCGCCCGGCAATCATGGTGTTGTTGCGGTCGTACACCACGGCTTGCATGTCGTTGGTAAAGCCTTGCTTGCCAAGCCACGCGGCAAAGGCTTCGCGGCTGGGTAGTGGGTGGCGTCCGCCCGATGCAGCGGTTGGGTCGCCTTGGACAGCGCTAAGGTCGGTATC
This sequence comes from uncultured Burkholderiaceae bacterium, assembly GCA_964485285.1. Classification (GTDB taxonomy): domain Bacteria; phylum Pseudomonadota; class Gammaproteobacteria; order Burkholderiales; family Burkholderiaceae_C; genus JASGCK01. The sequence continues at coordinate 785 of CAZAIW010000255.1, forward strand.
TAGGTTGGCGTACACGGCACCCGGAATGTGGGATTCGAGGTACTGCGCGTAACCGGCTTTGGGGTTGGCAAGGTCAAAGCTGCAATCAAAAATCATGAGCCGCTGGTAGGGTGCCGCGTTAGGCGCTGTTAGCGCCATCAGCTCTTGCGCCGAGATCAGCAGTGGAAAGGGTGAGGGGTTAAGCGTGTGGTTCATGGGGTGAGCGCATCTTGCATGGCTTTGCGATACCACTCGTGGAAGTGGCGCATGCCGTCTTCCATGGGGCTTTGGTAGGGTCCCACTTCGTTATCGCCGCGCCGCATCAGCGCTTGGCGGCCTGCGTCCATTCGTAGCGCAATTTCATCGTCTTCGATGCAGGTCTCTACATACGCGGCTTGCTGCGCGGCAATGAAGTCGGGCTCGAACGCGGCGATCTCTTCGGGATAGAAAAACTCCACCACGTTGGTGGTGTGCTGCGGGCCTTTGGGGTAAAGCGTGCTGACGACCAGCACGTGCGGGTACCACTCGACCATCACGTTTGGGTAATAGGTCAGCCAGATCGCCCCGTGCTTGGGCGTTTGTCCGCCGGTGTACTTCATGACGGCTTCTTGCCAGCGCTGGTATACGGGTGAACCGGCGCTGCCCAATTGGCTATGGATGCCCACGGTTTGTACCGAGTAGCGCTCGTTAAACTCCCAGCGCAAATCATCACACGTCACAAAGCGGCTCAGACCTGGATGGAAGGGCTCAACGTGGTAGTCCTCCAAATAAATTTCGATAAAACTCTTCCAGTTGTAGGCGCATTCGTGGACATGCGCTTTGTGAAAAACATAACCAGAAAAATCCAGATCATTCAAGCAGCCCAGTCCGGCCAAGTCCGTATGCGCCTGCCTTGGCGCTTGGTGTGTGGTGGTGCCGCCTTCAAATAGCAAACCGTTCCAGCTGTGCAGTGGATAGCGTTTGAGGTGCAGACATGGGTCTTCTTGAAAGTGCGGAGCCGCTAACAGCTCACCGTGCGCGTTGTACGTCCAGCGGTGTAGCGGGCAAACAATGTTGGCGCCTGTTTTGCCTTGCCCCCAGCTCTCGCCGCTGCCGTCTGCATGAGAATGCGTGGGTTTGAGCATGATGGCTTGCCGATGGCGGCAGATATTGGAGAGCAGCTCAATACCCGTCGCGGTATGAATCAGCACCCGTCCACCATCCTCTTGCGGCAGCGTGTAGAAGTCACCCACCTCCGGCACGGACAAGCTGTGACCGACATAGCGCGGGCTTTGGGCGAACAGCAAGGCTTGCTCCTTGGCAAACAACGCAGGATCAAAGTAGCTAAGAACGGGCAGTTGGGTGGGGGCGATGAGCGAAGTGGTAGTCATAAGGCAAGCTGCTGATTTTACCCAGCCGCCTAAAATGTGCGGATGCCTAAAAAAATGACTGAACCCGCCAGCTACGAAGCCGCCGCTGCCGAGCTAGACGCTTTGGTGCGCAGCATGGAGTCCGCCCAATTACCGCTGGATGATTTGCTCACCAGCTACCAACGCGGCGCGTTTTTATTGCAGTTTTGCCAAAACAAATTACAGGCACTTGAGGCGCAAATCAGCGTGATCGACAACGGACAACTCAAGCCGTGGCAGGGCACACCATGACGCAGGACTTTGCAGCTTGGCGCAGCGCAAGCCTTGAGCGCGTCGAGGCCGCACTCGATGGCTTCATCGATGCCAACTCACCGGCCCACTTGGGCGTGGCCATGCGCTACGGCGTGCTGGGCGGGGGCAAGCGGCTCAGAGCCTTGCTTGTCCTGGCCGCCAGCGAAGCCGTGGGCGGTCATCCGCAGGCGGCACTTCGGGCCGCGTGTGCGGTTGAACTCATTCATGCGTACTCGCTCATCCATGACGACATTCACTGCATGGACAACGACGTGCTGCTAAGCGGCAAACCCA
>CAZAIW010000256.1:0-2673 GCA_964485285.1 uncultured Burkholderiaceae bacterium
CATGACGTATATCTGGCAGCACAACCAATGGACGATTTGGCGTTACGACATGACGCGCGTGGCACTACCGCTGACGCAGGTGTGCGCTGAGCAAGGGCGTTTGTCTGGCAGGCTAGCCGATGTGGGTATGGCGCTGCGCGATAGGGCGGCGTTGGAGGCTGTGACGCGGGATGTCATCAAAACCAGTGAAATTGAAGGTGAGCAGCTCAACTTGCAAACGGTGCGCTCATCCATAGCGAGGCGATTGGGTATAGACATTGGAGCGCTAGCACCTGTTGATAGGCAAGTAGAAGGTGTTGTCGAGATGGTGCTGGATGCCACGCGCGGTTATGCAAGCCCTCTGACCGAGCAGCGATTGTTTGCTTGGCACGCCGCGCTTTTCCCGACCGGCTATAGCGGCATGTCTGCGATCCGCGTGGGTCACTTTCGGGATGATGCCAATGGCCCCATGCAAGTGATCTCAGGGCCTGCCTACGAGCTATCGCGCAGACGGCGTAGGGTGCACTACGAAGCGCCGCCAGCTGCAACTCTTCGCGCCGAGGTTGCCAAATTTTTGTATTGGTTTGAAGGCGATAAATCCTTAGCAGGTCAAGCGCAGCAAGGCGCAGCACAAGTTCTTGTGAACAAAGATCACCCTTATATCCAAGCGGGACTTGCGCATTTGTGGTTTGTCACCTTGCACCCGTTCGACGACGGCAACGGACGCATCGCCCGCGCCGTAGGCGATATGGCACTCGCCAGAGCCGAAGCCTCGCCGCACCGCTTTTACAGCCTGTCCGCGCAAATCCAACGAGAACGCAGCGACTACTACAACATCCTAGAGCGCACGCAAAAAAGCCAACACGATGCTGACGGCGGAGTTGACATCACCGATTGGCTCGTGTGGTTTTTGGGCTGCTTGCATCGCGCCATGCAAGGTGCGCAAAGCACAGTCAATCAGGTGGTTGGCAAAAACAAATTTTGGCAACGCGCCGCGCAGATGGACATGAACCCACGTCAAATTAAAGTACTGAATCGTTTACTCGATGGTTTCGAGGGCAAGCTCACCAATCGCAAATACGCCGCGCTCGCCAAATGCTCCAGCGACACTGCACTGCGCGACATCAATGAGTTGCTGGGCTTAAGATTGCTTCAAAAGCTGGAGGGCGGGGGGCGAAGTGCAGGGTACGATTTGTCCGTATGAAATTGACTAAACCGATGAACGATTTCCCCAAGCCGTAAGACAATTCAGTTTGGTTAGCGTGCTACACAAGTTTGGGGCAGGTCGATTGGTTGAGATGCATTGATGGCGTGGTGTGTTGGTATGGCGCTTACCCCAACTTTGCCATTTGCTCGGTTAATTTCACGACAGCTGCATCAAATTCCGCGAGGCGCTTTTTCTCTTGTTCAATGACCGCTGGTGGGGCTTTGGCGACAAACGCTTCGTTACTCAGTTTGCCGTTGGCGCGAGCGATCTCGCTTTGCAAGCGCGCAATTTCTTTGGACAAGCGAGCCTTCTCCGCGCCCACATCCACTTCCATGTACAGGCACATGCGAGCGTCGCCATTAACCGCCACAGGGGATGCGCCACAAGCCTTGCTCCACTCGGCCTCCGATGGGTGCTGGGTGATGCTGGACAACTTTGCCAGCGATTGCAGCACGGGTGCGATAGACGCAATAAACGTGTCGTCGCCCAGCGTGTGTAGCGGTAATTTGGTCGCGGGCGAGACGTTCATCTCACCGCGCAGAGCTCGGCAGCTATCAACCAAGGCTTTGAGGCGCGTGACATGCGCTTCGGCGACTTCGTCAACGCGATCAAGCTGTGCGACTGGATAAGCCGCGACCATGATGCTTGGTTGTTTTGTGCTCCTCTGCGAAGTAGGGGGGCTGTCCGCGTTAGCGGACTGGGGGGGCAGGCGCCCTGCCACAGGCGCAACCTTTTGCCACAACTCTTCGGTAATGAACGGAATGATCGGGTGCGCCAAACGAAGAATTGTCTCCAGCACACGAATCAGTGTGCGGCGCGTGGCACGTTTTTGTGCCTCATCACCCGTTTGAATTTGCACTTTGGCAATCTCAAGATACCAATCGCAAAACTCATTCCAGACAAAGTCGTAAATGGTGTTGGCCACGTTGTCAAGACGATAGTCCGCAAAGCCTTGTGCAACCTGAGCTTCGGTGCGCTGCAGGATGGACACAATCCAGCGGTCGGCTAGCGATAGAGCCGGGGCGCTCTCGGTGAGGGCGCAATCAAAACCTTCGCAATTCATGAGTACGAAGCGCGAGGCATTCCACAGTTTGTTACAAAAATTGCGGTAGCCCTCGCAGCGCTTGCTGTCAAAGTTGATGTTACGCCCCAGCGAAGCGAGCGCGGCAAACGTAAAGCGCAGCGCATCTGCACCATAGCCTGGAATGCCATTGGGGAATTCTTTTTCTGTGTCTTTACGAACGCGCGGTGCGGTTTCGGGTTTGCGCAGCCCGGTTGTGCGTTTGTCAAGCAGGGGGGCTAGTTCGATGCCGTCAATTAAATCCACAGGGTCTAGCACATTGCCTTCGGATTTGCTCATCTTGCGACCTTGCGAATCGCGCACCAAGCCGTGGATGTATACGTCTTTAAAGGGAACGATGCCTTCTGGTTTTTCTTTTGTAGCGGTGAAGTGCGTGGTCATCATGATCATGCGCGCCACCCAAAAG
>CAZAIW010000257.1:0-2673 GCA_964485285.1 uncultured Burkholderiaceae bacterium
GATAATGGCTGCCTATGTGGAAATAACATCCAACCATAGTACTCGACAAAGGGGGGATGGAGGGGGTGGGTTAGGCCGCACTGCGCTGCTGAGACAAGAGCTTGAAGGCCAACGCACCCAAAACCAAACCCATGAGATACCGCTGTACGGCAAGCCAGAAACGGTTCTTTGCGAACCAGTTAGCAATGCTGGCTGCAGAGAGTGTGACCACAAGATTCACGATGGAGCCTATGCAAACTTGCGTCACGCCCAAGAGTAGGCTCTGCGCAAGCACAGAACCAGACTCGGGTGAGATGAATTGCGGCAGAACCGACAGATAGAAGATGGCAACTTTTGGATTGAGGACGCTGGTGAGAAGCCCCATGACGAACAGCTTGCGAGGTGGTTCGGTGGGGAGGTCACGCGCCTCGAATGGTGAGCGGGAACCCGGGCGGACTGCTTGCCAAGCCAACCACAGCAAGTACAGCGCTCCGGCGAACTTGAGTAGTTCATAGCCCAGTGGCACAGCCATGAATAGTGCCGTGAGGCCTACGGCCGCACAGAGCATGTGAACGGTGAAGCCCAGAACCACACCCAACCATGACGTGATACCGGCTGTTCGGCCTTGGCAAAGAGAACGAGAGATCAGGTAGATCATGTTCGGCCCCGGGGTCAACGCCATCAAAAGCGCGGCACCGACAAACATGAGGAGAAAGGAGTTTGAAATCATGGTGTATCTGAATTGATTTTTCGCATAACGTTTAGCCTTTCAAAAACGTCGGATGAAAATGGGTTACCACTGTATCACGGTGCGACGAGTGTCGCTGTATCGCGTTCATGCTTGCGGATGACCCGAGTCAAAACCACGCGCGAGGATGAGCGGCATGATTGCAAACAGTCCGAGCATGACTACATAGACACCACCAGAAATGGGGTCGCGGCTAGCGATGTACTCGCTCACAGAGCGATCTTGTAGAACTGCCGCCAGCAAAAGCTCCGCACAAAGCGAGAGAAGCAGCGCGAGAAAACCCGCGCTTGAGCGCACTGACGTGGTAGTTGGCATCCTTCTCCTTCGTCTCCAGCACATACTTCGATCCCGTCACAGTGTCCGCAGCACCCAAAAAAGAAAGTTTCATCTGCTTATCTTAGCTTTTGAGATCACCCGCGCCGCTTGCCGCGCGCTCGCTGTGCTGGTCGGTGTAGATAATGGCTGCCTATGTGGAAATAACATCCAACCATAGTACTCGACAAAGGGGGATGGAGGGGGCATGCATCCGGATGCTTACTGAGTTGATTACAGCCAAGCACAGCGAATACCCCGACTTGAGGACACGCATATCATTTCAATTTCGAAACATCTAATCGTCCATGAAACCGGGGTAAGTCCAGTTTGACAGGCTAGATGTCTTCATTTGTTGGCAAACAGTAGATATGTTTGCTATCAAGCTGAATTGGACGTGATAGATCGCACTTGAGTGCAAGCTTGCTCGGCGCGTAGCCGACACTCGCTTTGGAATAACCCAAGTATTGCTTACCACCAACAGTGATGCGTACGAAGTAAGCGTAGAGGGGATCACCAATGAGCCAAGCAGTGAGAAAGCGTCTTCGAATTGGCTCGGTTGCAAAGCGACCGTCTTGACCTGTAGCGTTGAACTGAACCTCTTCGGCAAACTGACCAGATACGTGTATTTGCGCCTTATCGACGGGTACGCCGTCTTGAAGAATAACTCCAGATACTGCGGGGGCATAGTAGCGGTAGTTTGGGAAAGGTACGCAGCCGCTCACAAGGATAGAGATGATCAGAAGATGCAAAGGGCGAATTAAGGACATTTTTTGCAGCCTAATTTTTTGAAGTTAATAGGCTCTGAAGAAGCGGAACGCGGATCGCAGCCAAGATAAAACCCGCACCTAGGAGGAGTGCAAAGTACGTAACGCCTGCTTGAGTGGTTTGCTTTAAGGCGGATCATCCTATTGCCGCGTTAAAACCACATGCGTGGCAAGTGCCGTGCTTTGGTGCTGGGTGCAGGCGTAGCCCAAGGCGGGGAGGTTGACTCCCTCAAAAAGCCGCTCACCAGCGCCCAGTAAAACGGGCGCAATCGCAATGTGCATCTCGTCAATCAGGCGTTCGCGAAGATATTGTTGAATCACTTGAACGCCGCCGCCCAGTCGAACATCTTTGCCATTGGCCGCCTCGCGCGCTTGCGCTAAGGCAGCAGCAATGCCCTCGGTCACAAAGTAGAAGGTCGTTCCTCCTTCCATGACCAGCGGCGCACGCGCGTGGTGGGTCAGCACAAAGACGGGGACGTGATAGACGGGATTCTCGCCCCACCAACCGCGCCAGCTCTCATCGGGCCACGGCCCGCGAACTGGCCCGAACATGTTCCTACCCAAAATCCATGCACCGATGTTTTGAAAACCTCGCGCGGCAAAGTCATCGTCAACACCCGTCTGTCCGCCATCACCGCCAAACAGATGCTGCTGGAACGTTCGCGTGGACAAAGCCCAGCCGTGAAGCGCGGTGCCACCCACACCCAGCGGGTTGTTGATGTCTTGGTTTTGGCCAGCGCCAAAGCCGTCGAGTGAGATGGTGAAACTTTCTACACGCAGCTTAGACATGGTGGTTCTCCGGTGAGGTGAGATTGAAGGCGACGGCTGCCCGGATTAACGCCATCAACCCTTTTTCATCAAGAGCAT
>CAZAIW010000258.1:0-2662 GCA_964485285.1 uncultured Burkholderiaceae bacterium
CCACGTACCTCGATCATGGTCAACCGCACGCTGGAGTCTGGACAGCGCTACCTGTACGCTCAGTGCACCACACTGCTGCTGCGCTTTACGGATGATGCCGAGTTTGTGATGGATGAGACCCACCACGTGATCCACGTGCGCTCTGCTAGCCGATTGGGGCGCAAGGATTTTGGTGTCAATAGGAAGAGGATCGAAGCGGTGCGTGCCGCATTCAATTCGCTTTGAGCCACGCGATGATGTCTGGCAACAAGGGGCGCACAACATCTACTTTGCCAAACCCCGCTTGCTGCGCCGCTGTTTGAATGCGCGGATGCGTGGTCAACGCCCTCGAGCCCGACCAGTCTTGCATCGGCCAAAGCGCCCTGAGATGCGCAACCGCTTGGCTGCTACTGAACAAACAAACATCTCCCGCTACCGGATGCTCCAAAACCAAGCGGTTCGCATCCGATAGCGCAGGCAAGCGCCGCTCGTAGGCCACCACAAAATCAACGCTTGCGCCCGCGTGTACCAGTTGGTCGGCGAGCCAATTGCGCCCCCCTGCTTCACCCCAACGGTTAGCGCCGCGCACCACCAGCACCTGCTTGCCCCGCCAATCGCGCGAACCCACCACGCGCCACAGCGCCTCGGAGTCAAATTGACCGTCCGCAAAGCATGGTTGATCAATGCCACTCTGCGCCAAGCCTCTACCCATAAGGCTTGCAGCCGTTCCAGGCCCAGTGACCAATACCCGCAAGGCTTGTAGGGCATCGACTGTTTGAAATTTGAAAAATCCATCGACGGCGCTACGGCTCACAAACATGACCGCCGCGTAGCGTTTGCTTGCGTCCAGCGTAAAAGGCGTGCTCACAATGTCGATCAGCGGCAAAGCCACTGCCGATAAGCCTTGCGCCTCGATGGCACTCACCCAGCGCGAGCACTCAGGCTGTGGGCGCGTCACGATGAAGCGCGGCGCTTTAGTCATTACAACTGCGCCGCCACCTGCTGACCCAGCGCCTCGGCACCGGCCGTCGTTGTGACAACTGCTCGTCCCTCCGCACGCTTGACCTTGCCAGACCCCTCATCACCAAAGGCTGCGCGAAGATGCATGTGGTCGCCCACCAGCGTCGCATGAGCGGCCAGCGGCATGGAGCAGCTACCGCCCATGGCACGGCTAACGGCACGTTCGGCCAAGGCCGCCAGCAGCGTCGGTGCATGTGTTAACTCGGTCAGCAGCGCCGCTAGATCGGCACGACCCGCGCGAATTTCTAAACCCAAAGCGCCTTGCGCAGCAGCTGGCAGCATCTGCTCGGTCTCGAACACGGTGCGGATGCGCTGCGCAAGCCCAAGGCGCTTGAGGCCTGCTGCTGCCAAGACAATCGCCGCGTAATGCCCCGCGTCCAGCTTACCCAAGCGCGTATCTAAATTGCCGCGCAGTGGCTCGATGCGCACGTCGGGGCGTAGCTCGCGCAGCAGCACCGCACGGCGCAGACTCGACGTGCCCACGACAGCACCTTGCGGTAAATCAGCCAGCGAGCTGTAGTCGTTGGACACAAACGCATCACGCGGGTCTTCGCGCTCTAGCACCGCCGCCAGCGCAAAGCCCTCTGGCAACTCCATCGGCACATCTTTGAGCGAGTGCACCGCAAGGTCAGCACGGCCATCCAGCAGTGCGGCCTCCAGCTCTTTCACAAACAAACCTTTACCGCCCACCTTAGAGAGCGTCTTGTCCAGTATCTGATCTCCCAGCGTCGTCATGCCCAGCAAAGTGACCGCGCAGCCCTTGGCCTGCAACAGCGTTTGAATGTGATGCGCTTGCCACAGCGCAAGGCGAGACTCACGGGTAGCAATCGTTATTTTTTGAGTGATGTGTCCTGATGTCATAGGCTGGGATAATAGCGCCATGAATCAACTTGACACCAAATCCGAAGCTTGGTCCGCCCTCTTTGAAGAGCCCATGAGTGACCTCGTCAAGCGCTACACCGCTAGCGTTTTTTTTGACAAACGCCTGTCGCAGGCTGACATCGCTGGCTCGCTGGCACACGCTCAAATGCTGGCGGCACAAAACATCATCTCTAACGAAGACTTAGCCTCCATCCAATCCGGCATGGCACACATCAAAGCGGAGATTGAGGCGGGCAGCTTCGACTGGAAACTCGATTTAGAAGATGTCCATCTCAACATCGAAGCGCGATTAACCCAGCTCGTGGGCGATGCTGGCAAACGCCTGCACACCGGACGTTCGCGCAACGACCAAGTGGCAACCGATGTGCGGCTGTGGCTGCGCGGCGAGATTGACCTCATCACCAGCTTGCTCACCGCACTGCAAGGTGCGCTGCTTGCTATTGCCGAGAAAAATGTGAGCGTCATCCTGCCTGGATTTACGCATCTGCAAGTCGCCCAGCCTGTCAGCTTTGGGCACCATATGCTGGCGTATGTCGAGATGTTCGCGCGCGATGCCGAGCGCATGACAGACGTGCGCCGCCGCGTCAACCGACTCCCGCTGGGCAGCGCGGCTCTTGCCGGTACCAGCTATCCACTGGATCGCGAGCACGTCGCCCAACTGCTGGATATGGTGGATGAGCAAGGCCAACCCCAAGTCTGCCAAAACAGCTTAGACGGCGTAAGCGACCGCGACTTTGCCATTGAATTCTGTGCGGCTGCTGCACTCGCCATGATTCACCTC
>CAZAIW010000259.1:0-2646 GCA_964485285.1 uncultured Burkholderiaceae bacterium
ATCTTGCGCGAGTCCATCGCTGCACGCGACTTGCTCGCAGCCGATTGGGGCGTGGCTGCCAACGTCTGGAGCTGCCCCAGCTTCAACGAGCTCACACGCGACGGCCAAGACGCGGAGCGCTACAACTTGTTGCATCCCACCGAAACACCCAAGGTGCCTTTCGTGGCCGAGCAGTTGGAACCTCACGCAGGCCCTGTGGTTGCATCGACCGACTACATGAAAGCCTACGCCGAGCAAATTCGCCCGTTTATTCCTAAGGGCCGCACCTACAAAGTGCTCGGCACCGACGGCTTCGGTCGCTCTGACTTCCGTAGCAAACTGCGTGAGCACTTTGAAGTCAACCGCCACTACATCGTGGTGGCTGCACTCAAAGCCCTCAGCGAAGAAGGCACCGTGCCCGTCGCGCAAGTGGCTGAAGCGATCCAAAAGTACGGCATCAAAGTCGACAAGATCAACCCGCTGTACGCTTAAGCCATCAAAGGAGATCGACATGGCAAACATACAAATTCTCGTTCCTGATATTGGCGACTTTGATGAAGTCACCGTGATTGAGATCATGGTCAAAGCGGGCGACAGCGTGAAGGTGGAACAATCGCTCATCACCGTGGAGTCCGACAAAGCCTCGATGGAAATTCCATCCAGCCATGCGGGCGTGATCAAGTCGGTGGAGGTCAAGCTGGGCGATAAGGTCAAGATGGGCTCGCTGGTGGCGCAGATTGAAGGTGCAGCGGGCGCGGCAGTTGAGGCTGTTGCTGCGGCACCAGCGCAGGTGGAGGCGACACGATCCGCTCCCGCGTCAAACGATGTGGCGAGCGTGGCGAGTATGAGCAAGAGCGGGGGCGGTGAGATGCCTGCCTCCGTCACCTCTCTCACTGTTTCTCCCGCGCACGACCCCGCCACGCAAACCGCGCAGCTGGCCTCGCTGCCGCACGCTTCGCCCTCGGTGCGCAAATACGCGCGTGAGCTGGGTGTGCCGCTAGCCGAAGTCAAAGGCTCGGGCACCAACGGGCGGATCACAGCGCAAGATGTGCAAGCATTCACCCAAGCGGTGATGCGTGGTGAACGGGTCACTGCCTCACAAGCCTTATCTAATAAGGCTTCCAGCGGCAATGCGGCTGCAGACGGTGCTGCGCTTGGCCTGCTGCCATGGCCTAAAGTGGATTTTGCAAAATTTGGTGCCGTTGAGCGCAAAGATTTATCCCGTATCAAGAAAATCAGCGGCGCTAATTTGCATCGCAACTGGGTGATGATTCCGCACGTCACCAACAACGACGAGGCCGACATCACCGAGCTGGAGGCCTTGCGCGTGACGCTGAACGCTGAAAACGCCAAGGCGGGTGTTAAGTTCACCATGCTGGCGTTTTTGATGAAAGCCGTGGTTGCCGCGCTGAAAAAATTCCCCGAGTTCAATGCCTCGCTGGATGGCGATCAGCTGGTCTACAAGCAGTACTACCACATTGGTTTTGCGGCCGATACGCCAAACGGACTGGTCGTTCCGGTTATCAAAGACGTGGACAAAAAAGGCCTGATCGATATTGCCAAAGAGATGACCGAGTTGTCCTTGAAAGCGCGCGAAGGCAAGCTCAAACCCGCCGAGATGACGGGGGGCTGCTTTAGCATCTCCAGTCTTGGTGGCATAGGCGGCACGCACTTTACACCCATCATCAACGCGCCCGAGCTGGCGATTTTGGGTGTGAGCAAATCCAAAATGCAGCCCGTGTGGAACGGCAAAGAGTTTGTGCCGCGTCTGATGATGCCGCTGTCTTTGTCCTACGACCACCGCGTGATTGATGGCGCAGCCGCTGCCCGCTTCAACGCTTTCTTAACCAGTGTGCTGGCGGATTTCCGCCGCGTGTCACTGTAAGCGGCGCGGGTCATGACGACCGTTGTTGTTGTAAAAAAAGCCGGGCAGGTTGCGGTTGCATCCGATAGCTTGGTTACCTTTGGCGATACCAAGCTGGCGTATCGGTTTGAAGACAACAACAAAGTCTTCAAAGTCAAAGCCGTCGGGGGCGAGAGCTTGATTGCTGCTGCAGGAACCGTGGCGCACTTTCCGGCGCTGCGCAAGTCCTTGCTGGCGCTAGCGCCCGAAGAGCTCAAACTGCACAGCAAAGACGAGGTCTACGACACGTTCTTAAAGCTGCACACGGTTTTGAAAGACAAGTTCTTTTTGCAAACCAAAGAAGACGACAACGACCCGTATGAGTCGATGCAGTTCTCTGTGCTGGTGGCCAATAGTGCTGGTATTTTTGGACTGTACAGCTACCGCGAGGTGTTTGAGTTCAAAGAGTTTTGGGGCATCGGCTCGGGCAGAGCCTTTGCGCTGGGCGCGATGAACGCGGTTTACGCGAGCGCCAAAACCGCCGCCGAAGTGGCTAAAGCGGGCGTGCTAGCGGGCTGCGAATTTGATAAAAATTCTGCGCTGCCCGTTCATGTGCACACCATGAAATTAAAAAATAACTGATACAAAAAAAGAGGAAAACGCCATGCGTACGATTGATATCAAAGTTCCAGACATCGGCGACTTCGACGAAGTGGCCGTGATTGAGTTGCTGGTCAAAGTGGGCGACACCGTCAAAGCTGAGCAATCCCTCATCACCGTGGAGTCCGACAAAGCGTCGATGGAAATTCCATCCTCACACGCGG
>CAZAIW010000260.1:0-2628 GCA_964485285.1 uncultured Burkholderiaceae bacterium
GCCCAACACTGCTGGTTGCCGCACCGCGCGTGAGGCGATCACGCTGGCGCACATGGCACGCGAGTTGTTTGGTACGCACTGGATCAAGCTGGAAGTGGTGGGTGACGAGTACACGCTACAGCCCGATCCGTTTGAGCTAACGGTTGCCGCGCAAGCGCTAACCAAAGATGGCTTTGAGGTGTTTCCTTATTGCCTAGACGACTTGGTCAGCTGCCAGCGCTTATTAGACGTGGGCTGCCGCATTTTGATGCCGTGGGGTGCTCCGATTGGTTCGGGACAAGGGCTGATCAACCCGTGGGCGCTACGCACACTACGTGCGCGCTTGCCGAATGTCACGTTGGTGGTGGATGCGGGCATTGGTTCGCCCTCGGACGCAGCGCAAGCGATGGAGCTGGGCATGGACGCTGTGCTGCTGAACTCCGCCGTGGCGCTGGCGCACGATCCTGCGCAGATGGCACGCGCCTTTAAGCTCGCAATTGAAGCCGGGCGCTTGGGTTACGAAGCGGGCATCATGGCCAAGCAGGATATGGCGGTAGCCACGACACCGGTCACGGGTCAACCTTTTGTTTTGTAGGAGACTGCCATGACCGCAGAGGGCACTTCAACCTACATCGCAACACCGCTGGCCAGTGGTTGGATCACGTGCGCACCGGGTGACTCGTACAACGAAACAGCCTACCAAGAGGCCATTTCTAGGGGTTTTATTGAGATTGACGCACAGGTGATTGCCCGCATGTCTTATACAGCAAGGCTTCCCAGCCTAAGCGCCCTGCAAGCACCGCAGGATGTGGCTTTCCAGCCACTACTTGAAAAAAATATGGGCCTTTACGTGATTGTGGACAGCAGCGACTGGGTGCAGCGTGTGCTGCAAGCGGGCGTTCAAACGGTGCAGCTTCGCATCAAGGCATCCCGTCAGCAAAAACTACGGGATGAGATCAAGCGCAGCATCGCGCTGGCGCGTGACTACCAAGCCCAGCTTTTCATCAACGATCACTGGCAGCTTGCGCTTGCCGAGGGTGCATACGGCATCCACATCGGGCAAGAAGATTTGCGCGCCATTGGTCGACAAGGCTTGACCGCCATCGCCCAAGCGGGCGTGCGGCTGGGTATCAGCACACACGCCTACTTTGAGGTGTGCCGCGCCCTCACCCTGCACCCCAGCTACATAGCTGCAGGCCCTATCCACCCAACTGCCGTCAAAGCCATGCCGTGGATACCGCAAGGCAACGACAACTTGGCGTATTGGTGCAGCAAAACAAATGTGCCCGTTGTCGCGATTGCCGGCATGGATGCGCAGCGAGCCACCGAAGCCACGCAGTGCGGCGCGGCCGGCGTGGCGGTGATTAGCGCCGTGACAGCAGCGGCTGATCCTGAAGGTGTGATCCGTGAACTGAAGGCCGCGATTGCGCTTGGCAAAACGCTATCGCCATGGCCGGTGCCTCAGCTGGCACACCCGACGCTACGTGCTTGAGGGCAAAGGGCTACAACACCCTAAGCCCTAAACGTCAATCGTCAAAATTAGGCGTTTCAACACCCAGCACCTTGTGCAGTTTGGGGCTGGTCGTGGTGTATTGCAGGTGGATTTTTTTCTCGGGGAAGATAAAGGGCGCAGCCGCGAACGCCGCCAAGGCGCATTCATGAAAGCCCGAGAGAATCAACTTTTTCTTGCCCGGATAGGTGTTGATGTCACCCACCGCAAAGATGCCGGGGACGTTGGTGGAAAACTTTTCGGTATCGACTTTGAGCTGCTTGCGCTCAATCTCTAAGCCCCAGTTTGCAATGGGTCCCAGCTTAGGCGAGAGTCCAAAAAACACCAGCATCGCGTCCAGCGGCACAACGCGCGTCACACCGTCCGCGCCTGTGACCTTAGCGCCAACCAGCTTGCCGTCGCGCTCATCAATGCCGGTTACTTGCCCAACAATGAACTGCATCTCGTAGGCATCGCACAGCTCTTTCATCTTGGCAACGCTGGCCGGTGCGGCTTTAAAGCCATCGCGGCGATGAACCAAAATCACCGACTCCGCCTTGTGCGCACCACCATCTTGATTGCCTTCGCAAAAGTTAAGCGCCCAGTCCAGTGCCGAGTCACCGCCGCCCACAATCACCAAGTTTTTACCGGCAAAGTCTGCCGGATTTTTCACGCGGTAATGGAGCTGTCCGCCCTCGTAGGCTTCAAGTCCATCCACCTTAAGCGTGCGCGGCTGGAAGGCTCCCACACCTGCGGCAATGAAGATGGTTTTGGTGAGGAACTGCGTGCCCTTGGAAGTCTCAACAAAAAAGCGTCCGTCGTCTTTTTTCTCCACAACCGACACCTCTTGCCCGTAGTGAAAGGTCGCGCCAAAAGGCTCAATCTGCTTGAGTAGTGAATCGGTCAACTCTTTGCCTGTGCAAACAGGCACAGCTGGGATGTCGTAAATGGGCTTGTCGGGATACAGCTCAATGCACTGCCCACCTGGGTAGGCCAGCGAGTCGATGACGTGCGCCTTGATCTCTAAGAGACCCAACTCAAAAACTTGGAAAAGCCCCACGGGGCCTGCGCCGACGATGACGGCATCGGTTTCAATCACATTCATGTTTAACGTACCAGCTCACTTAATTTATTCGTTTTATCTTTCCACTCATCAGCAT
>CAZAIW010000261.1:0-2597 GCA_964485285.1 uncultured Burkholderiaceae bacterium
CCATCATTGTGGGCTTGGCGCTGGGGCCTGCGGCGCTGGGTGGACTCTTGATGGGCACCATCGTGACCGGCCTGTTTGTGGCCATCTCCATGTGCACCGGCGGCGGCGCCTGGGATAACGCCAAGAAGTACATCGAAGATGGTCACTTTGGCGGCAAGGGCTCCGAAACCCACAAAGCAGCGGTGACGGGTGACACCGTGGGCGACCCGTATAAAGACACGGCGGGCCCTGCGGTCAATCCGCTCATCAAGATCATCAACATTGTGGCGCTCTTGGTTGTGCCCTTGATGATGAAATTGCACAGCGGCGGCGCGGCGGCCGCGCCTCATGCACCAGCGGCACCCGCACCTGCGGCGATCAGTGCGCCCGCGCCTGCTGATGCGGCGGCGGCCAGCGCTGCCGTAGCAGTGCCTGCGCCTGCTGCGGCCATGCCCGAGAAAAAGTAGCGCCATCCCCATAGCGTCCAGGTAGCGCCCAAGGGGCGCTGCTGGAGCCTAAAAAAATCGCCTATTTTGGCGATTTTTTTATGGGTGCATGGCCTGTATGCCTTATGGGATAAGGCTTGCAGGCCATATGAGCCCACAAGCCTTTGGGATCAAGGCCTACAGGGCAGCGGCATAACCAAAACTGCCATCAACGCCTTTGATGACAGGCCGATTGGGCGTGATGGCAGGTATGGTTTTTTTGTCCTTCAACCACGTCTCCACCACATCCCAAACGGCCGGGCCTGCATTTTTATTGGCCTCGGCCACGGGTGCCCAGCCAGCGACTTTGTAGGATCGATCAGCTTCTAGGGGTTTGCCGCCCAAGCGCAAATCGGAAATGCGACTGCCCGTTTTGGCACCCACATCGAGGGTGTATTGCAAGCCACCCACACGCACCATGTCGCCGCCCTGCTGATAGTAAGGGTCGGGGTTGAACAAGTTGTCCGCCACGTCTTCCAACACGTTTTTAATGGTCTCGCCCGTCATGTCGGTGAGCGTCGTCCACGGATAGGTAATGGCGGTTTGATCCATCACGTGCTCGCGCGTAATCGTCTGCCCCGACAAGAGCGACGTGCCCCAGCGGAAACCCGGCGAGAGCGCGATCTGAGCGCCGCGCACCTCCATGAGTGCGTTCAAGATCAGCTGGTCAAACGTGCCGTTGAAATTGCTGCGGCGATACAGCAAGCCGTCGGTGATGGCCAGCTTCTCTTCTAGCTTGTCTTTGTAGGGTGCGCGCAGCTTGGTGATCAAAGCCGCCATCGCGGCATCGGCCGGCAAATAGTTGGCCAATACCGGAAGCAGTTTGTAGTGCACGGCAACGACTTTCTTATCCCGCACCTCTAAATCGAGCACCCCTAAAAACTTGCCATTGCTACCCGCGTTGGTTACCAGCGTTTGACCGCCTGCGTTTTTCACCAGGGTCGGAACCGGTACGCCATCATGCGTATGACCTCCCAAGATCACATCGATCCCCGTCACGCGGCTGGCGAGTTTTAAGTCCACGTCCATACCGTTGTGACTGAGCAGCACCACGGCTTGAGCGCCCTTGGCACGCGCTTCATCCACTTGTTTTTGCAGCTCTTGGTCTTGAATGCCAAATGTCCAATTCGGTATTTGCCAGCTTGGGTTGGCAATGGGTGTGTACGGGAAGGCTTGACCGATGATGGCAAAGGTCACGCCATTCATCTCCTTCATCACATAGGGCTTGAACACTGCATCTTCAAAATCTTTGGTCTTGACGTTTTGCGCAACAAAGTCAATGCCTTTGAAGCCCGTGCTGCGGTTGGGTGCAAAGTCTTTACTGATGATTTCTTGCACACGCTGCTCACCATAGGTGAACTCCCAGTGCGCGGTCATCACGTCCACGCCCAAGGCTTTGCAAGCCTCCACCATGTCTTGCGCGTTCGTCCACAGCGAGGTGGCACTGCCCTGCCATGTGTCACCGCCGTCTAAGAGCAAGGCTCCATTGCGCGAGGCTTTGAGGCGCTTGACCAGTGCCGCCAAATGGGCAAATCCGCCCACTTTGCCGTACTGCTTGGCGGCGCGTTCAAAGTCCAAATAAGTATGCGCATAAGCCTGCGCCGAACCCGCAGCCAGCCCGGCATATTTGAGCAAATGCTCGCCCACCAAATGGGGGACGCGATTGTGCATGCCCGCCACGCCGATGTTGATACTGGGCTCGCGGAAATAAATGGGCAAGAGCTGCGCGTGGCAATCGGTCATGTGCAGCAGATGCACATTGCCGCGCTTGGGCACATCGTAGAGTTGATCAGCCTCTTGAGCCGAGGTCTCCTGCGTGAGTGAAAACCCCGCCACAGCAGCAGCGGTTAGGACTGATGAGAATTCGCGGCGAGACAGATGCATATAAGTATTGACTGATATTTATGAAATGAAAAAGCCGACCTACAAACCCATGCAAGTCGGCCGACTCAGAAGCTTACTTGTTAACTGGCGAAGCTGGGTCAAGCAGCAGAGCCATCACGTTTTTGATTTGCTCGGCTGTCAAAATGCCCGCATCGCCAAAACGCGGCATGCCGCTGCAAGCGTTAAAGGCGTGGGTGTTCCAGATACGCGCCCATGTGTATTTGACAATGGCTTCGGACTCCTTGGCAG
>CAZAIW010000262.1:0-2593 GCA_964485285.1 uncultured Burkholderiaceae bacterium
GATGAGCCGCGTACCGTCAACGTTCCATTGCCTTGATTGACCAAAACCCGCCCACTATTGACAAAAATACCAGCCCCCGAATTACTAGAACCATCAATCGTTAAGGTGCTGCTATTGCCATTGAAATTGACATTGCTAAGGTTAACGCCGGAGCCCCCATTGGCCTGCCCGCCTAGGTAAATCGAACCACTGGCATTGCTGCTATACGCCGTCAGCCCGCTGGCAAAAAACAGGCCGTCTGTTGCGCCCGCTCTTGCGACGCTGGTCAGCGATAGATTGCCCGACCCCGTGTTGTTGATCGTCGCAACACCCGTCACGCAAACCCCTCGGTTGGTATTGGTATAACCTGCTAGGCTCGTATTACTACTGGAGGAGCTGCAAACGGTCAAAGTGCCATTGACATAAATACCATTAGCGCTACCGTTGGCGGCGCTACCTGTCACGCCAATCGAGCCACTCGTCCCGTTGTTGATCAGCGTCAACGATCCCGCGGCAAATGACACGCCGCCGCCTGTGTTGGAGTTTCCAGTGATATTGATGGTGCCATTACCGCTGCCAATCAGGGTAGAGGTGCCCAGCCCCGTCCAACCCTCCACGTGAATGCCGTATTGCCCCGCGCCCGAAGACTGGCCCACAAAAGTCACATTCCCACTGCTGGAGATATTCAGTCCATAACCCGTCACGCTAATGCCAGCGCCGGATGCACTTGTTCCTGCAACGTAAATAAGTCCAGCAGCATTGCTATTGGTCAGATTGCTTAAGCCTTTGTCAAACCGAATCCCATTAACGCCACCCGATGTGCATGCGCTAACGCCCACCATAGCGACCGTGCCAGCACCGGCATTCGCTATATTGGCCTGTGTATTTAAAACAACGATGCCATGGTTAGCTCCGCCCGTAGACCCTGAGACATTCATGCTTCCGCTCAGGCTATTCGTCAACACCACGCCATTTTGAAAATTTAACCCTACCCCTGTATTTGAGCTTCCTGTTACGGATAAATTGCCGACTCCTGTGTTGTTAAATGTCGTGGTGCCACTAAACGATAGGGCGCTCGTGTTGAACGCCGACCCCACAATGGACGTATTGCCGCTAGAGGATGTGCAGACGGTTAAAGCCCCGCTAAAACAGGCTCCTGACGATGTAGCGCCCCCAGCAGCTCCTAGCAAACTGCCCGCAACCAGAACCGATCCACTGGTGCCGTTGTTAACAACTGACAGCGCCCCGCCGTTATCCAGCAACAAGCCGGTGTTGGTCAGATACGTCACCCCGCTGATGTTTAACGTGCCGTTGCCGTTGTTCACCCATGTGGAGGATGTACTTGCATCACTGATGCGAAGTCCATAGCTTTGGCAGCTTTGTCCGTACACCGTCATATGGCCTCTATTGGTGATATTCAGGCCCCCTGCATTGATGTTCATGCCGTTGTTGAACCCGGCCACTCCGTTGGATACGCCGGCAAGGTAAATCGTGCCGCCAGAGTTATTGTTGGTGATGTTGGCCAGGCCGCTACCAAAGTAAATGCCAAGGCCGCTGCCATTTGCACTGCTGCCCACCAGCGACAGGTTGCCTGCGCCGGTATTGTTGATCGCGGTAAGGCCATTGATGTTTAACCCCGAACCGCTGGCACCATTACCTTTGGTATAGCCAAAAAAACTGGTATTGCCACTGGACGAGCTGCAAACCGTTAATGTGCCATTCACATAAACGCCATTTTCTATGCCATTTGTTGCGCTGCCACTCACAATAACCGACCCACTCGTCCCGTTGTTGATCACGCTGAGCGTACCCGCCTTAAACGACACGCCGCCGACTGTGTTTGACATCCCCGAGACGTTGATCGTTCCATTGCCGCTATTGATCAGCGTAGAAGAGCCTAGCCCTGTCCAACCTTCGGCATAAATACCGTTCTGTGCTGTGGCTTGCCCCACAAAGCTGACATTGCCGCTATTGGAGATATTGAGCCCATAGCCCGTTACGCTGATGCCCGCTCCAGAAAAGCTGGTACCTGCAACATAAACCGTTCCTGCTGCGTTGCTGTTGGTTATGTTGCTAAGCCCCTGATCAAACCGAATACCATTTGTGCCACCTGATGTACATAAGCTGATGCCCACTACAGAGATCGTGCCACTTCCCGCATTGGTTATGTTCGCCCGTGTCGTACCTACGACGATGCCATGGCCCGCCCCGTTGGATGATCCCGAAACATTAACGCTACCTCCCAAGGTGTTCGTTAGCGTCACGCCATTTTGAAAATTGATTCCCACGCCGGCATTTGAACTGCCCGTGATATTGACTTGCCCAGCCCCGGAGTTATTGACATTGAACGCGGTAGCTGATGCCACATTCATGCCCGTCCCCGTACTTGAATAGCCTGCAATGGCGATGTTGCCCGCCGTTGTTAAGTTCACAAGGCCACCATTCAATGCAATGCCATCGCCG
The DNA here is from genome assembly GCA_964485285.1 of uncultured Burkholderiaceae bacterium. Lineage (GTDB taxonomy): Bacteria > Pseudomonadota > Gammaproteobacteria > Burkholderiales > Burkholderiaceae_C > JASGCK01. The sequence goes on from CAZAIW010000262.1 coordinate 2,443, forward strand.
CTGGCCGTTGCCGTGTTTCCCTTAATCGCAAGGTCTCCGCCATTGGTATTGATAGCCGAACTACCCGCAAGAGCAACTCCGCCCTTGCCAAGATTACCTTGGTCTGCCGTTAAATTGAGATTTAGCTTGCCCGCCGTGGCTGAGATGTTGT
>CAZAIW010000263.1:0-2588 GCA_964485285.1 uncultured Burkholderiaceae bacterium
CTCAATCCACACCTTTACAGTGTTTGGGTCTATCTTTGACAAATGCGCCTGGGGCTGCATCGGACTGAGTTTAGGCTCAGGATTTTGCTCATTCGTAAGAGGTCCTGTCAATTTTTCAAGCTCAGCAATTTGAGTGTCAAGATCAGTTTGTGCCCCCAATCGTTGACTTTTTGCTAACTCCCATTTTGCCTTGGCCTCCTCCCGATCTGAAAGACTGTGAGTGCCCGCCGCATAACCCTTAGCATTAATAGCGTATTGCACAGCACTCGCATTCACAGAGGCATCCGCCGCAATGACCGCTTGCTGAGCTGTTTCCACTGCAAAATAAGCTGTAGCGACACGAGTAAAAAGCTCTTGCTTAGCTTGTTCGTACTGAGCTTCATATTGCATTTTTATTTTTTGCGCCTGTGTCATGATTTGCGTTTGAACAGGTCTCCAGATAGGTTGCGTAAACTGCAACGCCCAATTCCAATTATTTGATTGACGTTGGTTGAATATAGATGGGGTAGGCGCTGCGCTACCAAATTGATAATCCCCGTGACTTTTTTGATTCGTACCAGTCATGCCGATAACTGGTTGCCAACCAGCTATGGCTTGATCAACACGATATCCTGCAGCTAACATAGATTGCCGTGCAGCCTCCAGCACAGGGTCACTGGCTCTGGCAAGACTATAGATTTCTAAGAAGTCATAAGCATACGTGGGTATCACTGACAACATTGATAAGAGCATCATCGTGATCAATCGCATCCAACATCTCATCGCTCACGCCCACTGGTTTGCAAGGTTTGCTGTACCGGAGAGAGTAAATACTCAAGCACCGTGCGGCGACCTAAGTGAATTTCAGCAACAACTTGCATGCCAGGCAACAATTTGAATTTTTGCCCTTGTGCCAATAATGCTTGGCTACTGGGCATGACAAGTGCTTTGTAGTTCGCCATGCTGCTAGGAGCACCAAGCGCGGCACTCTTACCTGTTCCGCTACTTTGGGGAGTAGTGGCAGTCACATTTCCCTGCGTGCCACCTGCATCTTGTGCATCAGGCCCAATGTGCTGTACTTTGGCTTCCAACATGCCATATTTTTGAAATGGGTAAGCCATCAATTTAATTTTGACCTTTTGCCCCTCCATAATGAAGCCAACATCGTCATTTCTCACCTGAACTTCAGCAATCAAAGGTTCGTCATCTGGTACCAACGTTAGCAAAATTGTGCCGGGGCTGACCACTGTCCCTAAAGTGTGTGTCCCTAAATCTTTCACAATGCCTGCTTGTGGCGCTTTAAGCTCTAAAAAGCTGGCGCGGTGCATTTGTTTATTTAATTCTTCTGACATTTTTTTTTGCAAAACCTGCGCCTCAACTCGCTCATTTTGCAGGGCACTTCTGTAATTGGAACTCACCTGTTCAATTTTCTTCAGTGACTGCGCAACTGCAGCCTCCAAACTAACAACCGTGGCCTCTTGACTTTTTAAGTCCTGCGATCTTTCTTGAAATTCGCGCACTTTATCTTGAACTTGTATCGCTGCAACATAACCATCTTTGCCCATACTTTGATAGCCTTCAGCTGTGGCTTTAAGTACCGGTACACTTTGACGCAATTTAGTCAATGTCTCTTTGTTGGCTTGCAACTCAGACTGGGTACGTCGCAACTGTTCACGCTCAGCATTTAATGCATCTAAATAGCTTTGACGACGATCGCGATACTGAGCACTGACTTGAGCAAAAAGCGCTGCACGTTCAGGTGTATTTGTATCATCCGCCTTAGGTAACAGTACGTTATTGGAAAGTTCAGCATCAATACGACGTAGTTGCAAGTCTTTGTTCTGTAGCTCAGCAGCAAATGTTCTGGTATCAGCTTCAGCCTGTTGACGATCCATTCGCATCAGCACTTGACCAGCTTCAACACGTTGCCCCTCTTTAACAAGAATCGCATCAACGACCCCGCTTTCGGAGGGCTGAACAATCTTGATAAAGGTTTGCGGAACTAACTTGCCTTCAGCTGTGGCAATGATATCCAGCTCGCCCACCGCAGCCCAAATAAGCAGCAAGGCACACAGCCCGCATACCGCCCCCACCGTGGCCGCCATCACGCGAGAGGGTGGAGTGTTTTCTATATCAATCGTCATATCTTGAGTTTAAACCGCCAACCCGACCTGTCCGGTTGGCAAAGTAAGGCCAACGGTGATGCCTTGACTGGTTTGCCCAAAGGTACTTGGGGTCAGCGTGGTTTGTGCACCCGTGACCGAGAGTGCTCCTATGTTGCCCTCCCCGTACTGATACGCCAGCTCCCCGCCCAGCGCCATATTGTCCGAACTCGCAAGGTAGGCCGTGAGCGCTGCATTCATGATGCTCCAGCTGCTGCCCAGCGCCGTTCCACTGCTTGCAAACGCCGTTGCCAGTGTTTGGAAGTTCAAACTCACGATGCGCTTGTTTTTGAGCGTGTCTGTACTTGTCGCGCTGTAGTCCGTGCTGGCATCCACCATCAGCTGTAAGTTGGCAATCCCTTTTTGCGCCGTGGTAGCAAACCAGTTCTTGAGCGTTAGCCCCTCTGTCTTGCCTGCATTGGTGTTCAAGATCAAGTCCAGTCCTGT
>CAZAIW010000264.1:0-2523 GCA_964485285.1 uncultured Burkholderiaceae bacterium
GCGTAAAACGTATAACCTTCGGCCTTTTGCTCGGCCAGCCATTTGGCGTGGTCGCGCGTGGGGCCGCAGCCTGCGATAACGGTAAAGCCATCCTTGGCAAGACGTTGGCAAATGGAGGTGCCAATGCCACCCATACCACCTGTGACGTAAGCTACTTTTTTAGACATGATGTTTTCCTTTTTAACAATTGATGAATGAAAGATTTAGCGTTCTAAGGTGAGTGACACGCCCATACCGCCGCCAATGCACAGTGCAGCCAAACCGCGCTTGGCGTTTGTGCGCTGCATCTCATGCAAGAGCGTGACCAAGATGCGACAACCCGAAGCGCCGATAGGATGACCAATCGCAATCGCACCACCGTTGACGTTGACTCGCGCCGGATCAATATCCAGCTCTTTATTGACGGCGCAGGCCTGCGCGGCAAAGGCTTCGTTGAGTTCAAACAAGTCGATGTCCGAAGCCTTCCAGCCCGCGCGGGCTAAGGCTTTGCGCGAAGCCGAGACAGGCCCCATGCCCATGGTTGCGGGGTCAAGGCCGGTACTGGCAAACGAAGCAATGCGAGCCAATGGGGTAAGACCCAGCGCCGCCGCTTTAGCTGCTGACATGACGACCACCGCCGCAGCGCCATCGTTGATGCCCGAGGCGTTGCCCGCCGTCACGCCGCCCGCTTTGTCAAAAGCGGGGCGCAGACCTGCGAGACCTTCGGCGCTGCTTTTTCGGTTGATGAATTCATCGGTATTGAAAATAAGCGGATCACCTTTTTTCTGCGGCAAAGCAACGTCCACAATTTCGGTTTTGAATTTGCCAGCATCTTGTGCGGCCATGGCTTTTTGCTGCGAGGCCAATGCCAGCGCGTCTTGCATGTCGCGGGTAATGCCATACGCTTTGGCTACGTTCTCTGCCGTAATGCCCATGTGGTATTGGTTGTACACGTCCCATAAGCCATCAACAATCATGGAGTCAATCATCTTCCAGTCGCCCATGCGCTGACCATCGCGCGAACCGTTCAGCACGTGCGGTGCGGCGCTCATGTTTTCTTGTCCGCCGGCAATCACAATCTCGCTGTCACCAAAAGCCACGGCCTGCGCGGCCAGCATGACGGCTTTAAGCCCCGATCCGCACACGGCGTTAATCGTTAGTGCTGGTGTTTCTTTGGCAATGCCCGATTTGATGAGCGCTTGGCGCGCAGGGTTTTGTCCCGCACCTGCCGCGAGAACCTGCCCCATGATGACTTCGCCTATGTGCGACGGGTCTAATTTGGCTCTGGCCATGGCCTCTCGAATCACGATAGACCCCAAATCGGTCGCTGCCACCTTGGACAGCGAACCACCAAATTTACCGACTGCGGTACGTGCAGCAGCAACAATCACGATGTCATGTGCAGACATAGAAACACTCCCTCATGTAAAAATCTATTAAAAAAATGTCGCAAAAAAACCCGCAACTGGTGCGGGCTCTCGTGCTTTTATTTGTCTATACCAGCGTATATGTTTACGCTTTAGCTTTGACGTATCTCCCCGGAGCCGCTTCTATGGGTTTGAATTTTGCCCGCCCATAGGTTTTTGGGCTAGCTATCGTTTTCCCTGCCAAGGGTTTTAACCAATGCGCCCAGTCATCCCACCAACTGCCGGGATGCTCGGTTGCGCCTTCTACCCATTTGGCGTGAGTTGCTGGCAGTTTGCCGTCGTCACGTGTCCAGTAACTGCGTTTCTTTTTAGCCGGTGGGTTGATCACGCCCGCAATGTGCCCAGAAGCTCCCATCACAAAGCGCTTCTTGCCTGCTAGCAGCTGCGTGCTGGCATAAGCACCGTCGATAGGGACAATGTGATCTTCGCGCGAGCCATAGATGTAGCACGGCATATCAATGGATTCAAAGTCCACGCGCTCGCCCGCAACTTGGCAATACTTGGACTTGGCTAAATTGTTTTCAAGGTAGGCATGACGCAGATACCAAGCGTACATGGGGCCTGGCAAGTTGGTCGCGTCGCTGTTCCAGTAGAGCAAATCAAAAGGCGGGGGAGATTCACCTTTTAGGTAGTTGCTGGCAACGTAGTTCCACACCAAATCGTTAGGGCGTAAGAATGAAAAAGTGGTTGCTAGTTCTTGTCCCTTCAAGATGCCACCGCTGGCAAATTGCTGTTCGCGCATCTTGACAAAGTTCTCATCAATAAAGACATCCAGCACACCGCTATTCGTAAAGTCCATCAGTGTGGTTAAAAACGTAGCGCTAGCCACAGGCTGCTCATCCCGCGCGGCGAGCACAGCTAAAGCCGTCGCAAGAATCGTCCCGCCCACGCAAAATCCCAGCGCATTGATTTGCTTGGCTAGGCATATCTCTTGTACGATTTCGATGGCTTTAATCGCGGCGTTCTCAATGTAGTCGTCCCAAGTTTTATCGGCCAAGGAGTCGTCAGGGTTGCGCCAGCTCACCACGAAGGTGCGATGGCCTTGCGAGACTGCATAGCGGATGAATGAGTTTTCAGGATGCAAGTCCAAAATATAGAACTTTTTGATGCACGGCGG
>CAZAIW010000265.1:0-2516 GCA_964485285.1 uncultured Burkholderiaceae bacterium
TTATTCCCAAGGAGTCATAGATGAATAAGACCGAACTCGTAGAACACATGGCAAAGAACGCCGAAATCTCTAAAGCGGCGGCAGGCCGTGCGCTAGAGTCTTTGATCGGTGCTGTACGCACGACCTTGAAAAAAGGTGGTACCGTTGCCTTGGTGGGTTTTGGAACCTTTGCTGTTGGTAAGCGTGCAGCTCGCGTGGGTCGTAATCCAAAAACGGGTGCGGCACTTAAAATTAAAGCCGCGAAAGTGCCAAAGTTCCGTCCTGGTAAGGGCCTCAAAGACGCACTCAACAAGTAATTTAGGCGTGGGTGCTTAGCTCAGCTGGTAGAGCGGCGCCCTTACAAGGCGTAGGTCAGCGGTTCGAACCCGTTAGCACCCACCAAACCTAAATCATGCTTTATGATTCAAAAGGCGAACCGACTGGTTCGCCTTTTTAGTTTTTTTACTTTTTATCCGATCATGTTTGACTTCATTCGTACGCATAACAAAATCATCCAAGGCTTGCTCTTTATCTTTATTTTGCCTGGCTTCTTTTTGTTTGGCATTGAGGGCTTTACCAACATGGGCGGCAAGAGCGAGACGGTTGCTGTTGTCGCGGGTAAAAAAATTAGCCAACTAGAGTGGGAAGCGGCTGTGAAGGACGATGTTGAGCGTATCCGCCAAAACATGCCCGGTGCTGACCCTAAGATGTTTGATTCGGCGGAATTTAAGTATGCTTCATTGGAGCAATTGGTAAAGCGTCGCGTGCTGGTAGCTGCTGCGGAGCAGTTCCATTTACGAGTGAGTGATTCGCGGTTAGCGGCAGAGCTGCTGCAAAGTCCTGAGTTTGATCAATTGCTCAAAACCGATGGAACAATTGATGAGCTTAAGTACAAGGAGCGGTTAGCGCAGCGAGGTTTGACACCTCAAGCATTTGAGGCGCGTGTTCGCTCGGACTTATCCGTGCAGCAAATGCTGCAAACACTCGCAAAAAGTGCGATGGTATCGGCAAGCTTGGCTGATACCGCGCTACAAGCCTATTTTGAGAGGCGTGAAGTTCAAGTTTTGAAATTCACACCGCAAGATTTTGCTAAGAAGATTACGCCGACAGATGCCGAAATTGAGGCCTTCTACAAAGCGAATGCACCGTTGTTCCAAGCAACAGAAAATGCCTCGATTCAGTATTTGGTACTAGATGTTGAGAGTATTAAAAAGACGATAACGCTCAATGACTCCGATGTGAAGGCATATTACGACCAAAACAGCGATCGTCTCGCAGGCGCCGAGGAGCGCAAAGCTAGTCATATTTTGATTGCAGTGGGCAAAGGTGCCAGCGCCGATGAGCGGCAAAAAGCCAAAAAGCAAGCGGAAGAGCTGTTAGTACAAGTGAAAAAAGCACCGCAAAATTTTCCGGATATTGCTAAAAAGAATTCGCAAGATACGCTATCAGCCACCCAGGGCGGTGATCTAGGTTTTTTTACACGCAGCTCGATGGTTAAACCGTTTGGCGATGCTGTGTTTTCGATGCAGCCTAAGCAAATAAGCGATGTGGTTGAGTCCGATTTTGGTTATCACATTATTCAATTGACCGAAATTAAAACACCGAAAAACCGTAGCTTTGCGGAGATGAAGCCTGAGATCGAAGCAGAGCTTAAAAAGCAAGCAGCGCAAAAAAAGTTTGCTGAGGTGGCTGAAACTTTCACGGATTTGATTTACACGCAGCCAGATAGCTTAAAACCCGCGGCTGACAAATTGAAACTTGAGATACAAACAGCTAACAATGTGATGCGACAGGCGACACCTGGTTCGAAGGGGGTATTGGCCAATACCAAATTTTTGGGTGTACTTTTTTCCTCTGATGCGATTGAGAAAAAGCACAATACAGAGGTGGTAGAGCTGGGTGGTCAGCAAATGGTGGCTGGTCGCATTGTGAGCTATACGCCGGCGCAAACCATGCCGCTCGTGCAAGTTAGCGATCGTGCCAGAGCACTTTTGATTGAGCGGTTGAGTCTTGACTTGGCGCGCAAAGAGGGCGCGGCTAAGCTGGCTGAGTTGATGACCTCGCCATCTACCATCCCTAGCCAATTGAGCGCCCCCATGGTTGTTTCACGCGATGTTTTAGCCCAGCAGTCCCCTAAACTGGTCGAGATGGTTCTGCGTACCAATGCCACCCAATTGCCGATATGGTTAGGCGTTGATTTAGGTGGAGATCAGGGGTATCAAGTTGTTCGATTGAATAAAGTCATCGAAAGCGCTGGTGTGCAAACTGCCGCCGCACAAAACAGAGATCAGTACCTGCAAGCTTGGCTAGCTGCGGAAGGCAACGGTTACTACGAGTACTTGAGGGAAAAGCTCAAAGTCCAAATGAAAGTCGCTAAACCCGAGTCAAGAATCAAGCCCACATAGCACAAGCCGTCGCAGTGATAGGAGCGAACGCATCGGCATCGGTGCCAGATTCGTCTTATAATTCGACTCTAGTTTTTGCGGTGGCTGTAGCTCAGTTGGTAGAGTCCAGGATTGTGATTCCTGTTGTCGTGG